>SDWN01000860.1 GCA_004195305.1 Neptunomonas sp.
GCTTCAAGAAAGTCTTTGTTCTTCGGAACAGGATATCTTCCTTCCCAAACTATCGACTCAGTCAAAAGCTTTAAAATATCTTGTTCTGATTGGTTTATTTCTACATCTACGCTGTTGGAAAGCGTGACTAAGTTATGAGAATGAGAAGGCTTGTCGCCTGACGCAACGACAATGGCCTTAAATATCAATTCCAGTGCCATGCCAAATAGCATCTGATAGACAGGCCAGCATGCGATACTCATGTTGAAACTAGTGCTCAAGCCTAGTTTTTCTTGAAACTCTTGGTCTTTTTTTTCGGAGAGAGCCAACCATAGGGCTCCGGCGGAAGCGTGCAAATCAGAAGATTTGTTAAACCACCACAACGGTGCTTCGTTTCTTCGATCATAAATATGTTCATACGCGTCGGGCAAAAGACACCCCCTTTACGAATCAAATACATATAACAAGTTATTGTCCAGTTTCTGCGTAACACCCGAACCAGCGCCAATTTCGCCAATGCCGGTCAGCAATTTTGGCTATCCCCTAACTACATAACATTCAATTTGAATCGATACGCAGATCTGCTTAATTCCCCATGACCGCATTCCTGAAAGCTGCCACTTGAAACGATCCGAACCAAAAAAAGCCATTCAAACGATCATCACCGGCTAAATGGCTCGCAACATCTGTTTTCTCCCTTATCGTTAAACATCATGCCCCTCCGTGAAAAAGTATTATCCCCAATAACTTTAGCGTCAGGCCAAATCATGTCAAGGATCTCGTCCTGTTGGCACCGTCGGCTGTCATGCATGCAAGAAATGCATAATGCTATTTTGCCGTCATTCTGCCTTGTCCGATAAGTTGCGTCGCCCGTTATTATGGGACTGCTGAGAGGGAGAATTAAGTTTTCCTGTATATCCTGCAAAACAGGAATGTCACCTCACTTCAGGAATATTCGCCCAACGCGTCGTATAGGCCGGTGAAAGATTTGCCTGCTTCATAACCCAATCCTTCTGCGGTCGCTGTCCACCGAACCAGACCTTGCCTTGGCCACTGTGGTTGATAGCGTCGATCGCCTGCATCAGAGTATCGTTTTGCGGCTTGGCCGCTTGCGGGTCAAACAGGCTGAGTTGCACATGATCCGGTGAACAGAAGTCACTCAGCATCACCCCGGCCTTTGCGTAGCGGTAGCCCTCCTGCCAGATCATTTCAAATAGGCGTGACACCAGACCCAGAATGATGCGCGTGTCTGAGCTAGGGGAGATCAGCTTGCCGGTTGCGGCATTGCTGTAGCTGGGCCCGGTGCTGTCAAAAGGGCTGGTGCGGATGAAGACCTGGGCCATGAGTGCCAGTTGACCTTCGTTGCGTAGTTTTTCAGAGGCTCGGGCGGCAAACTCACAGACCGTTTCACGCAGGTCGGTATGGCTGGTGATCTTCTCGCCGAAGGAGCGTGAGCACATGATCTGCTGCTTCGGCGAGGCGATGTCATCCAGATCGACGCAGCACTCGCCATTCAGTTCACATACCGTGCGTTCCAAGACCACCGAATAGCGCTGGCGGATGCATCGGGTGTCCGTCTGGGCTAACTGGAGCGCCGTTGTAATCCCTTGTTGTTGCAGGCTTTGGGTATGCTTACGTCCGACACCCCAGATCTCTGAGACTGGCGTGATCTCCAACAAGCGTTTCTGGCGTTGTGAATCGCGCAGGTCAACGACTCCTTGGGTTGCCTTGTATTTCTTGGCGGCATAGTTGGCGAGCTTGGCCAGGGTCTTGGTCGGAGCGATGCCGACACAGACCGGCATGCCGACATGCTGTAGTACGGTAGCGCGGATCTTCTGCCCATAGTCCATGAGATCTGGCATCCCCGAAAGGTCAAGAAAGGCTTCATCGATGGAGTAGACTTAGACGTTCGGGCTGAAGGTCTCCAGGGTCTGCATCACCCGGGCAGAGATATCGCCATAGAGGCAGTAGTTGGAGGAGAAGACCTGAATGCCGTGACGCTTGATCTCATTCTGCACCTTGAACAGCGGCACACCCATCTTGATCCCCAGATCCTTGACCTCCTGGCTGCGCGCAACAACACAACCGTCGTTATTGGAGAGCACAATGATCGGGGTCTGCTGCAGATCGGGACGGAACAGGCGTTCACAGCTGGCGTAGAAGTTGTTGCAATCAACGATGGCGAAGGTCCGGGTCATAGGTTGCGCAGGCTATGAATCACGGTTGTCGCCACACCGAATATCTCCAGGTCGGAATCGTCGGGCACATCAATGGGGGCATGCAGGTGGTTCATCGGCACGAGCCTGGTGGTGGGTTTGGTCTCCAGTTTCTTGACCGTCAATTCTCCGTTGAGCGAGACGATTACGATGTCGCCGTGTGAAGCCGTCAGCGAACGATCAACCACCAGCACATCGTCAGGGAAGATCCCGGCCTCTGTCTCTTATACACATCT
>SDWN01000865.1 GCA_004195305.1 Neptunomonas sp.
GGCGCAGCCGATGGCGCAGCCGATGGCGCAGCCGATGGCGCAGCCGATGGCGCAGCCGATGGCGCAGCCGATGGCGCAGACTGTAGTGCCGGTACAGGTACAGGTACAGGTACAGGTACAGGTGCCGTTATCGGCTGGGAAAGCGGCACCGAAACCTGTTCTGGCAAAGACTGTGCAACAAGAGGGACTGGGGGGACAGCCACGACATCCGCCTCAGCCGAAGCTTCCGGCAGGGCGATCTCTCCTGCAGCGACGGGGCGGAACGCCAACATCCGCAACAGCGTCATCTCCAGCCCTTCACGTGCGACAGGCACATGCGGCAGGTCACGACGCCCATGCACCGCAATCTGGTAGAACAGCTGCACATCTTCGGCGCGCAACTGCCCTGCAAGCGCGATAATTTCATCCCGATCGCCCTGGCTGTTATCCACGGCATCCGGCAACATCTGCGCAATGCTCAGCCGATGCAGCAGCCCCAGCAAATCTGCCAAAACCGTATCACTGTCCGCACCATACCGTGCCATCTCAGCGATCGTGTCAAGCATACCCTTAGCCGACCCCTGCGCCAGCTGCTGCAACAAGCCCAGCACCTGACGCTGATCGACACTTCCCAGCATCGCGCGTACATCGGCATCCAGCAACTGACCGCTGCCAAACGCGATCCCCTGGTCCGCCAGACTCATCGCATCGCGCATACTGCCGCTAGCAGCACGAGCCAGCAACCAGAGCGCATTGTCTTCGAACGGGATCTGCTCGGCCTGAAGCACCTTCTGCAGATGCTCAACGATCTTTTCAGGCACCATATTCTTAAGGTTAAACTGCAGACAACGCGACAAAATCGTCATCGGCAGCTTCTGCGGATCGGTCGTCGCCAGCAGGAATTTGACATGCGGAGGCGGCTCCTCCAGCGTCTTCAGCAATGCGTTAAAACTGTGCGTCGAGAGCATGTGCACCTCATCGATCAGGTACACTTTGTAGCGTCCCTGAGTCGGTGCGTATTGCACGTTATCCATCAGCTCGCGGGTGTCTTCAACCTTGGTCCGGGATGCCGCATCCACCTCGATCAGGTCAATAAACCGGCCCTCACTGATCTCACGGCACGGCGAGCAAACACCACAAGGGGTGGAACTAACACCCTGCTCACAGTTTAACGCTTTGGCAAGCAGGCGGGCGATCGAGGTTTTCCCTACCCCCCGGGTGCCGGTAAACAGGTAGGCATGGTGCAGCCTATTAGTGTCCAGCGCATTAACCAACGCCTGCAGCACCAGATCCTGCCCAACCATCGCCTCGAAGGTTGAGGGTCTCCATTTACGTGCAAGAACCTGATAACTCATAGTGAAACGGACCCGCCAGATAGAACAAAAACAGGCCACAAAGGAAGCCGATAACGGCCCGCTGCGGCAAGAGCTCTATGCTATCGGTATGAGACTCAGATGACCAGCCAAAGTCCACAGACAATGGCTGCAGATGAGGCTATTTAACGGCGTTCTGGAGCAACATTTTAATCGCAGCCAGTAGATCCTTACTCTCGACACCTGCCACATTCATCGTAATCGCAGCGTGGGGGGACAGGGATTTATCTTCAACAATTTTAACCGTCACCTGCGCCAGTCCTTTTTTCAATACAAACTGTGCGGCATCCGCGCCCACACTTTCATCACCGTTAGCCTGACAAAGCCGCTGCAACTGCTTGCCCAGCTCTTGATTATTAAGCACCTTCAGGGTTTGCCGCTCGCGCGTCAGATACCCCTTACCCAGCTCGGTGATCATATCAAACAGCACCCGCAGGTTAGCGCTGGTTTTATGCAAATCCTCCGGACTGGACTCCCACGCATGGTTGGGCGGATGGCTAACCCGTACTGCGGTCGCCACACCGGTAGTGGGCGCCATCTCAACCTCGACAAACAGAGTCAAAACGTACTGTAACGCCGAGCCCGACTTAAACGGCACCTGCAGCGTCCGGCTGCAGATACCCGAGGGCAAAAATGTCATATCCGGGTATTTTTCTCTCAACGCAATATCTAGCTGCTGAATGGTATCTTCAGGTGACATGGCAAACTCTCCTATTGCAGCGGGGCCGCATCCTCAGCCCCACCCTGCGTCTTACAAATCAGACTCTTGACCAGTAGGCTGACCGTCCATGCGTCGACTATTCGTCAACTATATAGCCCGCCGCGTTAATAGCCTAGCACAGAGGCGAGCTATCGCCCCTGGCTTTGAAGGCTATCGATGCTATGATCCGACGTCATTAACACGTGCAAAAATTAAACTATATGTTTCTACACCTTAGTTCATCGACTCAAGACCTGTTGCGCCGCATCAAACAGACACTTATGACTGCGGCGATCAACGCACCTACCGTCACCCTAACCTCGATTAACGCTGCCTGATTACTGTCTCTTATACACATCT
>SDWN01000165.1 GCA_004195305.1 Neptunomonas sp.
CAAGGCAGTGGATATTGTGCGCCTGTTCCAGCGTGACGGGCTCGAAGCAAACGCTTGAGCCGGGCAGTAACTGAGCCAGGGCGGCAGTATCGAGTGACAGCACCGAGCCGATCTTGGGATAACCGCCGATGGTCTGGCGGTCGTTCATCAGTACGATCGGTTGACCGTCGGCCGGGACCTGGATCGCACCCAGGCAGATCCCTTCGGAGAGGATGCCGTTGATGCTGGGTTTGATTTCCGGTCCTTCGAGGCGGAATCCCATCCGGTCGCAGCGCTCGGTGACCCGGTATTCGCTACTGAAAAACAACCGCTGCTGGTAATGGCTAAAGGCATGCTGCTGGTAACCGGGGATCACCCGCAGCTGCGCGTGGCTACCGTATTTGGGGCGATAACGCTCGGCAAGGACCAGGCAACCCTGGTTGTAAGAACGGTTGTCAGGACGATCGCTGAGCCGGGTGACGGCAAGCAGGTCACCCGGTTTTAGTTTGCCGCCATCCAGACCGCCGATCGCTTCCCGGTTGACGGTGGCGCTGCTGCCAAAGCTGAGCGGGATGTCGAAGCCGCCCGCGACCGCCAGATAGGCACGACAGCCTGCACTGGCGTAGCCCAGTTCGATCTTGTCCCCCGGCACCACGGGCAGGCTGCGCCAGCTTTCGCGCAGCTGACCATTGATCTTCAGCGGCATGTCGGCGCCAGTGAGGCAGACGCGAGTGCCGACTTGGGCCTCCAGGGTTAAACCGCCGATGCTGACCTCCAGTGCCGTCGTCGCCAACGGGTTGCCGCAGAGGCGGTTGGCCCATTTGAATGCCAGTGGGTCGAGCGGACCGCCGGTGGTCAGACCGAGGTGGTGCTGGCCGAAGCGTCCCGCATCCTCAATCAGGGTAAGAATGCCGGGTTGGATGACCTTGAAGCCGTTCATATTTTGGCCCCTGTACTGTTTTGACTGCTGGCGTCGCTGAAGCTTCCCAGGTCGCCGCCCAGTTCGATAAAGTCTGCGCGTGAAATCGCCTCAAAGCGGACCCGGTCGCCGACCTGTACTGGCATTGTCGGTTCTGCATTGGGATTGAACATCCGGGTCGGGCATAAACCGATCAGATTCCAGCCACCGGGAGAGACTGCCGGATAGACCGCGGTCTGGCGGTCGGCAATCGCTACAGCGCCACGGGGTACTTTGAGCCTAGGGGTCGATAGTCGCGGCGCAGCAATGCGCGGATCGACCTCGCCCAGATAAGCGAAGCCGGGCGCAAAGCCGATCGCGTAGACCCGGTATTCCTGTTGCTGATGGATCTCGATCACCTGTTCGACGCTGAGCTGGGCGCGTGCGGCCAGTGCGTCCAGATCGGGGCCGGATTCACGGCTGTAGTAGACCGGCAGGGTGACAATTCGCCCCGCGCTGGCGTGGTCGCTGTCGATAGCGGTCAGCAGCTGGCGCAGCTGGCTGCGAATATAGTGGTGATCTGTTTTATGCAGATCGTAGATCACCAGCAGAGAGGCGTAGGAGGGGATCAGGTCGATCAGCAGCGGGTCCAGCTGGCGACGGATAATCGTCACCGCTTGCTGTACCTGTGCCGAAATCGCTGAGGATATTTCGGTGCTTCCTACCGTACTATTCCCCGTACTATCCCCCGTACTGCCCCCAGAGCCGTCCCCAGGACTAGCCGGTTCGCTGAAATAGATGATCAGCGCATTTTCACCCGCAACAGAAATTTTCATGTGGATAGTCCTGTTGCTTAGCGGATTAGGGCGCGGATCTCGGCAATTGCCTCGATCGCAGCGGGGTTGTCGCCGTGGACACACAGGCTGTCTACCGCCAGTGCCAGAGTGTTGCCGCCGAGGGTCGTGACCGTACCGAATTCAGCCAACTGTTTAACCTGTGCCAGCATCTTCTCTTTGTTATGCACGGCGCCCGGTTTGGCGCGTGCCAGCAGTTTGCCGTCGTCGGCGTAGCAGCGATCGGCGAACGCCTCCAGCAGCAGCTCGATACCGGCCTGTTTAGCTTCTTCACGGTGTGCCGCGGCATCCGGGGTGGACTGAATCATCAGCGCCAGCGGCCGGTGGTAGGCGGCTATCGCCTGCATGATCACCTGGCGCAGTGCGCTGTCGGCCATCATGTCGTTGTACAGCGCGCCGTGCGGTTTGACGTAAGCGATCTCGAGTCCCTGGGATTTAGCCATGCCGTCGATAGCGGCGATCTGATACTGCAGCAGGGCGGCCACTTCAGCGGGCTGGCATTTCAGCGAACGGCGACCGAAGCCCACCAGATCGGGATAGCCGGGGTGGGCACCGACCGTTACCCGGTTGGCCAGCGCCAGCGCCAGCGTCTGCTGCATCACCAGGGGGTCGCCGGCATGGAAGCCGCAGGCGATGTTGGCCTGATCGATATACTGCATCACCTCTGCGTCCATGCCGATGGTCCAGGCGCCAAAACTCTCACCCAGGTCGCTGTTCAGTGTTAATGCCATCGTAATCTCC
>SDWN01000168.1 GCA_004195305.1 Neptunomonas sp.
AGCAGGGCCTGCATCTCGAATTTTTCCTTGAGAAAGATTCGCAGGACCAGGCCGGACTCGGCGCCCAGGGCCATCAGGGTGCCGATCTCGACCTCGTCAAAGCCTGTGGATTTGAAAAACAGCCCCAAAAATGGGGCGATCGCGCCCAGCAGGGCAAAATAAAACAGATAAAATGACGACAGTCGCCAGTACTCAGAACGCTCCAGCGACATATTAGGCCGTCAGTATCAAGCGTGGGCCGGGATCACAGGAATCCCGGAGCTGACCCCGGCATTCTGCCCACGATCGCGCAGCAGATGATCCAGCAGGGTGATCGCCATCATCGCCTCGGCGATTGGCGTGGCACGAATGCCAACACAGGGATCATGACGTCCCTGGGTGATCACCTCTATCGGATTGCCGTTGGCATCGATGCTGCGCCCCGGAATCCGCAGGCTCGAGGTTGGCTTCAGCGCCAGGTGGGCAACAATATCCTGGCCGCTTGAGATACCGCCAAGCACCCCACCGGCGTGATTAGAGAGGAAGCCTTGCGGGGTTATCTCATCACGATGTTCGGTACCCTTTTGTTCGACGACGGCAAAACCGTCACCGATCTCGACCCCCTTGACGGCATTGATACTCATCAGCGAATGCGCCAACTCGGCATCGAGACGATCGAAGATCGGCTCACCCAGTCCAACCGGCACCCCTGAGGCAACCACCGAGATCTTGGCGCCCACCGAATTGCCCTCTTTGCGCAGCGCATCCATGTAAGCTTCCATCTCGGCAACCTTGGCTACATCGGGGCAGAAAAACGGGTTTTGATGCACCTGATCCCAATCCAACGCCTCGGCCTTGATAGGGCCGAGCTGCGACAGATAGCCGCGCACCTGCACACCCAGCCCCTGCAGGCATTTCTTTGCCACGGCACCCGCCGCCACTCGCATTGCGGTTTCACGCGCCGAGGAGCGGCCACCGCCGCGGTAGTCACGCAAACCGTATTTCTGCTGGTACACGTAATCCGCATGACCCGGTCGGAAGCTGTCCTTGATATTGGAGTAATCCTTGGAGCGCTGGTCGGTATTCTCTATCAACAGCCCGATCGGGGTTCCTGTGGTTCGCCCCTCAAATACACCCGACAGAATTCGGACGATGTCCGCCTCACGGCGCTGCGTGGTGTGACGCGAGGTGCCCGGCTTGCGCCGGTCCAGATCGATCTGCAGATCCGCCTCAGACAACTCGATTCCCGGAGGGCAGCCGTCAACGATGCAACCCAGCGCCACGCCGTGACTCTCACCAAAGGAGGTCACCGTAAACAATTTACCGATACTGTTTCCAGACATTATGTACTCCGGTATTCAAGCTGCATGTTAGCAGCCGTAAGTAAAATTTAGATTAACGACCGCTGCCGGCTTGCAATCCCGTCGCCAGCTGTCGCAGGTCGTAGGCGGTGATCATAAACACGCCATTCCCCCCCTGAGGCAGATCAGCCCACACCAACGCTGCATCGGGCAGCTGCTGCCGCAATGCCGCCTCGGAGTTACCCACCTCGACCACCAACAAACCATCATCACTCAGATAGTCCCCAGCCTGGGCCAGAATCTGGTAGCAAATATCCAGCCCATCATCCCCCGATACCAACCCCAACTCAGGCTCATGGCTATACTCGAGCGGCATTCCAGCAAAATCTGCCTGATCGACATAGGGCGGATTACTGACGATTAACTGATACTGCTGACACGGCGCCAATGCACTGAACAGATCTGACTGCAACGCCTGTGCGCGGCGCGTCAACTGATGCCGTTGGAGGTTACTGCGACAGACCACCAAGGCCTCTTCGGATATATCCAGCAGATCAATCTCAGCATCATCAAACAACGCAGCACAGGCGATACCAATACAGCCACTGCCTGCACACAGATCAAGCACCCGCTCCACCTTGACAGCATCCAACCAGGGTGCAAAGCCCTGCTGGATCAGTTGAGCAATCGGCGAGCGCGGCACCAGCACTCGGGAATCAACATTAAAGGGCATGCCGCAAAACCAGGCTTCGCCGATCAGATAGGGAACGGGGATTCGCTCCTCAACCCGACGCTCGAACAACCCCAACACCTGCTGCTTCTCGCTGCTGAGCAAACGCGCATCTAAGGCGTCAGGATTGGCATCCCAAGGCAAACCGGCCGCGTGCAAGACCAACTGTACCGATTCATCCCAGGCATTATCGGTACCGTGGCCATAAAACAGCCCGGCTCGACGAAACCGACTCACCCCCAGGCGGATAAAATCACGGATAGTGCGGAGTTCGCTTAGGGCCGGATCGGGGCTGCTCATAATGATCAATCGCCTATAGTAATTGAGCCGCGTATCTTAATGAATTTGGTCCAGAATCGCTATTGCTGGGTTTTTCAGCGGATTACTATAAAATGCTGTCTCTTATACACATCT
>SDWN01000475.1 GCA_004195305.1 Neptunomonas sp.
CGTCTTTGCAGGCTTGACGCCCACCGTCAACCACTTGGGCTGCGATCTCGGCGCCGAGCACGTTGATCGGCCACCCCAGAATCGCGATCGCCATCGCCGGGGCGCCGCCCATGGCGTAGATGTCGGAGATCGCATTGGTCGCAGCGATCCGACCAAAATCGAACGGATCATCAACGATCGGCATGAAAAAGTCGGTGGTACTGATCACCGCTTGGCCGTTATCCAGCGCATACACGGCCGCATCATCCTTGGAACTGTTCCCCACCAGCAAGCGCTCATCCTGCGGCAGTTCAAGACTGCTCTTAAGAATCTGATCCAATACATTGGGGGCAATTTTGCAGCCACAGCCAGCACCGTGGCTGTAGGCGGTCAAACGAACGGGGTCACTCATGGGTAGCAGACTCGAAGTAGCAATGCAGTAACGCAGGATCACGATCACGCAATCCAACCTTAAAAGAGGCTGTCTGTTATAGCGAAAAACCACTGAAAAGTCGATAAACGCCTGACCGTCAGCCAGCATCAACAGCAGCACGAGGATGTTGACCGATCCTTTCCAGCCCCTTAATGCGCCCTAGCTTGGATTCAGTGTCAACAACTGGGGCGACACCAACACACCGTTGTTATCCGCATACAGGTAATGACCAGGGCGGAAGGTGACGCCGGCAAAGGTGACATCGACATTCAGATCACCCAGACCACGCTTGTCGGTTTTCATCGGATGAGAGCCCAGCGCGACCACCCCCAGATCGGTTTCAGCAATAGCGTTTACATCACGAATGCAGCCGTTGATAACGATCCCTTCCCAGCCATTTTTAGCCGCTTTTTCAGCCAGCATATCGCCTAACATGGCTCGGCGCATCGAACCACCGCCGTCGACAACCAACACTTTACCCTTACCCGGCAGCGCAACCTGTTCGCGGACCAGAGAGTTATCTTCAAAGGCTTTAAGGGTGACGATTTCACCCCCAAACTGCTCGCGGCCACCAAAATTGCCAAACATCGGCTCGAGCACCTGCACCAGGTCGGGAAACTGATCACAGAGATCGGGAAGTAGATCTTGCACGGTTGAGCTCCTTTAAGCGTGATAAAAAAAACAGGATAACAGGCATTCACTGGCGCCGTTACCATTGCGACTAAGATCTGCCCGTTGCATCCTGAGTCAGGTAAAACCAGGTATCCAGCACCGAGTCAGGATCGAGACTGATACTATCGACCCCCTGCTCCATCAACCAGCGTGCCATATCGGGGTAATCCGAGGGCGCCTGACCACAGATGCCGACATACTTGTTCGCCCGATGACAGGCCTCAATCGCCATTTTCAACAGCACCTTGACCGCAGCATTACGCTCGTCGAACAGGTGTGCAACAACTCCGGAGTCCCGATCCAGCCCCAGGGTCAGCTGGGTCAGGTCGTTGGAGCCGATCGAAAAGCCGTCAAAATATTCCAAAAACTGATCCGCCAGCAGCGCATTAGCGGGCAGCTCGCACATCATTATAATACGCAACCCGTTAACTCCACGTCGCAAACCATTGATGCGCAACAACTCTACCACCTGCCTCGCCTCGCCCAACGTACGTACAAAGGGCAGCATCAGTTCAACATTGGTCAAGCCCAGCCGGTCCCGCACCTTAACGATCGCCTGGCATTCCAGCTCGAAGCAGTCACGAAAGGCATCGGAGATATAACGCGAGGCACCACGAAAACCGAGCATCGGGTTCTCTTCGTCGAGCTCGTACTGACGCCCACCAATCAGGTTGCGGTACTCATTGGATTTAAAATCAGACATCCGCACGATCACCGGCTTACCCGCGCAGGCGACCGCCAGAGTGGCGATCCCCTCGACTAATTTCTCCACAAAGAATGTCTGCGGCGAGCCATAGCCAGCACTGCGCAGCTCTATGCTGCGGCGGACCTCAGCGGGCTGCTCGGAAAGTCGTAGCAGTGCCTTGGGGTGCACCCCGATCATACGAGTGATAATGAACTCCAGCCGCGCCAGACCGATCCCCTGGTTCGGCAGGCTGGCAAAGTTAAAGACCCGGTCGGGGTTGGCGACATTGAGCATCATCTTAAACGGTAGTGGCGGCATCGCATCGATACGCGAGCTTAGGTGCTCAAAATCCAGCTTACCCTGATAGCACAGACCACTGTCACCCTCGGCACAGGAGACCGTTACCAGCTGAGCGTCGCGGAGCAGCTCGGTCGCATCACCGCAACCGACAATGGCAGGAATACCCAGTTCCCGGGCGATGATCGCGGCATGACAGGTGCGCCCGCCTCGATTAGTGATAATCCCCGCCACCCGTCGCAGCACCGGCTCCCACTCTGGATCGGTCATATCGGCGACCAGAACATCAACCTTCTCTCCGGATCTTTTGGTAACTTGATACTCGTAAACCATCTTTTTTGGGTCTGCGCTATAGAATCTTTCTAAGATACTTTCAAATACTTCTTTTCGGTAGTCCG
>SDWN01000479.1 GCA_004195305.1 Neptunomonas sp.
TAACGAGGGTGATCGTGAAAATATGGCCAAATTCGGGTTTTCCGCAGTAGATCAGTGTTAAGTCCGACAGGCTCCTAGCCTTCAAGCCGGGCAATCGCCTCGCGCCAGGCTTGCGGGATCGCCACCTTGCCGCCACGTTTGTAATCAACGCAGACGATCAGACCGCTGCCTTCGGCCGCCACCTTGGCATGCTGATGACTGACGACTTTATGTTCCATGTTAAAGCGGTCTTCACCGATCTCGGTGACGCGCACTCCGACCGTGATGGTATCGGGGTACTCCAACGGGATCCGAAAGCGGCAATCGGTGTGCCCAAGAATCGGCCCGATGTCCGCCAGCGCGGGATCGGCCTCAGCCCCCATCGCGCCCATTGCTTCCAGATAGGCGATCCGCCCGCTCTCGAACCAGCGCATATAGATCAGATTATTGACATGCCCAAAGGCATCCATATTGCCCCAGAGCACCGGCAGCTCCAGACGAACCGGATAGTCGCGCAGCAGTTCTTTAACCTGGTCAGACATCGCACATACCCTCTTGTAAACCTCATACGGGCAACAGCGCCCCGACAATCATCCGATCAGCGCTGCTGATAAAGCTTCAACAAACTGGAGAAGTCCAGCGGGCCGTTACCCTGCGCCTGGTGCAGGTTGAACAGGCCACGTGCCGCAGAACCCATCGGTACCGGCGAGCGGCTGGCCTGGCTGGCATCCATCGCCAAACCCAGGTCTTTGCACATCAGATCGGTCATAAAACCGCCTTCATAGTTACGCGATGCTGGCACACCTTCCTGAACCCCGGGAACCGGGTTGTAGACCTCCAGCGACCAGTTACGCCCCGAGCTTTTGAGCATGATTTCGGACAGCACCTTGGGATCCAGACCGTTGTTGATGCCCATATTCAGCGCTTCAACCGTTCCGGCCATATGGATCGCCAGCAGCATATTATTACAGGCTTTAGCCACCTGACCGGCACCGGCACCCCCGGCGTGGAAGATGTTCTTGCCCATGCATTCCAGGATCGGTAACGCTTTGGCAAAAGCACTGTCGCTGCCGCCGACCATAAATGCCAGCGTGCCCGCTGCTGCACCGGCCGTGCCGCCGGATACCGGCGCATCCAAAAACTCAATCCCGCGATCTGCAGCCGCCTTGCTCAGGTTTCGGGCAGAGTCGGCATCGATGGTGCTGGAGTCGATCACCAAGCAATCCTTGCCAATCTTGTCCAGCAGTGCGTCGCGGGAGACCAGTACCGATTCTACATGTATACCCGCAGGCAGCATGGTGATCAGCACGTTAGCCCCTTCGACCGCAACGGTGGCGCTGGGTGACGAGACCGCGCCCGCATCGACAGCATGTTTAAGCGCCGCTTCGGACAGGTCGAACACATGCACTTCATGGCCGCCTTTAACCAGATTGGCGGCCATCGGCCCACCCATATTTCCCAGACCGACAAATGCAATTTTTGACATAGAGTTCACCTTGATTGTTGTTGTAGGATTGAGAGCAGGATCAGTCCCTGCTCTCGTTGCCACTAGCAGCCTGTTAGGCTTGACAGGTCGGCTAGGGCTTACAGAGCGGCCAGCGGGTGTTGCTGCGGCCAGGGCGTTACAAACAGCGCCTCGATCCAAGCCGCATCCACCTCGTCCAGAGACTTGAAGCGCCAGTCAGGCTTACCATCTTTATCGATCAGCAGGGCGCGCACGCCTTCGGCAAACTCACCCGCTTTAGAGCAGTTGACCGACAGATCCAACTCCGCCTGAAACACCTCTTTCAACGACAAGTGCTTGCCACGTTTGATCTGCGCGAAGATCATCGCCATCGCCGCCGGGCTACCGCCTTTGATGGCACCCTGGGCCCGCTGCAACCAGCGATCATCGGTTTCCAGCGCCAGCAGAGCCTTGACGATATCAGCCAATTCGTAGTGATCCATCAGCGCATTGATCTGGTCGAAATGCTTCAGCACTTTCGACTCGGGCTGTATCGCCAAGCTGTCCTGCTCTAGCGTGCGCAGCACGGTATTAACGCCGTGGTGTAGATCCTCAAGACCCTCGCCCCAGGCCACACTCTGCAGCAGCTCCAGCATCAGCGCGCGCTTGTCACTCTGAATAAAGCGGTCACCCAGGCCGACATAGCGGCAGTCGGCAGCATTCATTGCACTGGCAGTCAGCCCCAGAAACAACCCGACCCGACCCGGCATACGATTCAAGAACCAGGTGCCGCCGACATCGGGATACAGACCGATACTCACTTCCGGCATCGCGATCCGCGAGGTCTCGGTGACCACCCGGTAATTGGCCCCGGCCATCAAGCCCAGGCCGCCGCCCATAACGATACCGCTACCCCAGACGATCAACGGTTTGCTGAAGCAATGGATGGCGTGATCGAGTTGATACTCTTCGATAAAGAAGGTCTCACAGAAGCCAGGCTCTCCCTCTTTAACCGCCGTTTCGCCCACCATCCCCTTATAC
>SDWN01000342.1 GCA_004195305.1 Neptunomonas sp.
AGATGTGTATAAGAGACAGATGTAGGCGTGGGTGTGTTGGTAACGGCTGAATGCCTTTGGCAGCAGGTCGATGATAATTTCGTCCTTAAGGTCATCCTTCTCTTTCTTGCGTACCTTGCGCTGCTGCTCGGTCTCGATCAGTTCGACGCGCTCATTGAGGTAGTCGCGGATCACCGACGCGGGCAGGATCTTGTCCTCTTTCTGGGCGCAGATCAGCAGTGAACCGTTACCCGCATGCACCAGCTGGTCGCTGAGTTTAGCCATCGGCGAGGTCCAGCCGTAGCGGCTCAGCTCTTGGGCGCGACAGGGGCCGAAACGGTGTTGCTCGAGTTGTGTGGCCAGCGCCTCTGCATCGAGATCAAACGGGCGGGTGAAACGGTAGAACACAAGATTTTTAAACCACATATAAAGCACCTAATAAAATCAATAAGTTAAACAGGGACGGCAACGCTATGGCAAAACTACTTTATATTATTAGCCCCGTTTTGACCTCAATCCAGCGAATATCTTCATGTCCTGAGTCATAGTTTTTAGTCATTTCTGCAGAGCCGTGACCGGCCAGCTGTTGCGGGTCAATGCCCTGGTCGCGGTACAGTTTAATCCCCAATGCGCGGATCTCATGGAAGGTCGGCGCGGCTCCATCATCCCATCCTGCAAACAGACCGCTGGCCGTACGCGCCTTGTCGAATTCGCGGGTAAACGTAGTCTGCGCGATCTGGGTCCAGTGCTCTTTATTGTGCGTGTCGCGTCTGCCTCGGGTCGGCCGGTGATGAACCAAAAACGGGGACGGAATATTATCACGACAGCTCCGGATAATCCCGACCAGTTCAGTGGAGAGGGTGATCCTTAAATAGCCCGTGTCATATTTCTGGTGCTGCTGCTGGATCACGCACATAGTGCCGTTTTCGACCTTACTGAACTGCATACTCAGGACATCGGTACGCCGCTGCACGGTATGCAGGCCCCGGTCCGTCGCTTTCTGCATCCACGCGGGAGCGTGCTGACGGATCGTCTGGAACTGCGGCAAGGTCATGCGCTTGCGGACCTTCTCGGCCATGCCGGGCTGGTATCAATATGACCGTCCGACATTGCCGGTTTGAGGATGTTGTCCAGGTGAGAGCGTAGCTTGGTGGCGGTTTTGGGTGGCGATGGCTGCCCAAAGCCGCCGTTGAAATAGAACCGACGGATCGATTGCGTGGAGTACCGGCCGATGCAGCCGACGCTTAGACCGGTCTCTGGTGAAGGGGCCTGGTTGCGGTATAGGGGCGAGCAGGTGTTGAGGGCTTGGTTTGAGTTATGCACAGTATCTGTGGATAAGTCTGTGAGGTAGTGCCGATTAGCCGCCCTTAGGCTACGGTCTATAGGGTAGGGGGAGTGATTGAGTGTTTTTTGTACAGCGTATTTTATGGCGTTTATTATCAATATGTTAGCTGTGTCAACAGGGTGATACAAAATAGAACATAATTTATTGCGCTAATAAGAAACCGCTAGATTAGTGTCAATAGGAGTCTGTGCATTAAATTCAGCCTTTAATGATAAAAGTTGAATTAAGATCAAAAATAAGCATGTGACTCAAGTCTTGCCTTTAGTCAATTAGGGTGCTCAGAGGCCTGTTTCTGTCGAATGCCTTATGCCGTGGAGAGATAGAGCCCGGCCGAGAATAGTTTCATCCTTACCGTGATCGACTCACTGAGGAGCTGTCGGAATAGCGCGGTCAAATCGTTCTCTGCATCCTCCGGGACCATGAGTATATGTTTACGGATGTACGAGATCCTTTTGGGAATGATGACCTCGTATTTGTCAGCAGGCCTCGAATTTGGTTCGCAAACGCGGTTCTTCTAGCCACCGCCTGGCTACGAATTCGGTGTATGGTCTGGATATCCTACTGTTCAATATTTTTCGCCGGAACAAAGCGCTGTCCCGGCCTGATCTCTATCAGCAGTCTGTCGGACGAGCGAGGGGGTGATTTTCGAACACGTTTGAGGCTAATAGAAGGGGTTTAGACGGAGGCACCTCAGCCTACAGAGTTTATCTGCTTGCGGTCTGCTAAATCAGGCCTCGGTGTGCTTTACCCGCTCGCTTTGGGCTGGCATGCTTGTGTGCTGGCTATAAAGGGAGGTTGGTGATTTGTCTAAGGAGAGAATGCTGGAGCGATTTCAATGGAGGCCGGCTTTCTGTGTCGGCGATAACGAGGTTGATGAGCAGCACCAGAAGATTTTTGAATTGCTGGCGGCTTTGCATCGGGATATCCACGGTGACCGTGTTACTGATGCGGTCCGGTATACGCTGAAAGAGTTGCTCGAATACACCAAAGTGCACTTTAGCACTGAAGAGGTGTTGATGCGTTCGGTAGACTATCCCGACTATGCAGCCCACAAAGTGTTGCATGATGCGTTGATGGCTAAGGTCTGGGCGCTTTTTGTGCGCAGCCGTGAGGCGGACGTTGCCATTGAGTTGCTGGTGTTTTTGAACGACTGGCTGGTTAACCATATTCTTGAAAAGGACAAGGCGATCACTGCTTATGTTCGTGAGAAAAGCAGGCTGGGGGTAAGCTAAGCAATCGTGGTATCTGCAGCGATAGTCGCGCCCTTGTGTGGCTGTTGCTGATGATGCGTAGGCGCGCCACTGTCTTTATCGCGTTAGTAGGCGATCAGGGCATACACGGGAATGTCCGCTTCGTGCAGTCGGGTAGAGCCTTCGAGAAAGGGTAGATCGACGATGACGGCAGCTTCACTGATCTCGGCGCCCAGCCTTCTTATCAGTGTGCTGGCCGCAAGTAGGCTGCCGCCGGTCGCAATGAGATCGTCGATCAGCAGAACCTTGTCTCCTGTACCGCAGGCGTCTTTTTGCACTTCGACACAGGCGGATCCGTATTCTAGCTGGTACTCCTGAGACAGGGTTTCACCGGGCAATTTGCCCTTTTTACGGATAAGAATAAGGGGCTTGTTAAGCTTGTAGGCAAGTACTGATCCGAGTAGAAAGCCACGGGCATCGAGGGCTGCAATATGGGTAATATCGGTGTCAATATAGCGCTGGGTAAAGGAGTCAATGACGATATGTAGCGCTTTGCTATCCTGGAACAGAGGCGTTATATCGCGGAATATGACACCCGGCTCTGGCCAGTCTGGAACAGCGCGGATGACGGAACGGATATGGCACTCATCGTATGGCATGGACATTCCTTGGCAGGGGTTTATCGATAAAGATAGTCAACTCAGGTTGATCGCGTCGGCGCTGTGATCATCGGAGCGAATCTCACCGGAAATTTGGCGCAGGGTATCGAGGCTTAGTACTTCGATCTCCTTACCCTCTACTCTGATCAGGTGCTGTTTTTGAAAGCGACTAAAAATACGGCTGACGGTTTCTACCGCAAGACCCAGATAGTTACCTATTTCGTTACGAGACATGGATAGGCGGAATATAGATGCTGAGTAGCCTCGGCGTTTGTAGCGATCTGAGAGTTTAAGCAGGAAGGTTGCAACGCGTTCTTCGGCTGTCTTTTTGCTGAGCAGTAGCATCATCTGCTGTTCTTCTCTGATCTCTTTGCTCATGGCGCGGATCAGTTGACGTCGCAGCCTGGGTACCTGGTCTGATAGTCGATCGAGCTGTCCGTATGGAATCTCGCAGACAGTGGTTGTTTCAAGTACTTTGGCTGAAATGGGGTAGCTGCTGGTATCGATAGCATTGAGGGCGATCAGGTCTCCGGGAAAATAGAATCCGGTGATCTGCTCTTCACCTTGATTGGTCACGGTGTAGGTTTTGAGGGAGCCCGCGCGCACTTCGAAAATAGAGGTAAAAGGATCACCCTGATGAAAAATATAGCTGCCTTTTTTTAACGGCGGGCTCTTTTCGATCATTTTCTCTAGCTGTTCGGCTTCCTGGGGTTTAAGCCCATCAGGCAGACATAAAGACAGCAGGCCGCAGTTGTCGCATTTAAATTCGTTCATTGAACGGGATTTATCGACCGAGTGGGGCTTTACGGTCATACATCTCTTCCTAGCAGCGATTAGACAGATTAATAAAATATTTTATCGGAACATTATGTCTTATATAACGGCAGGGTTGAAGCCGATATTAGGACCATTTGCGACAACAGACTGACCTACTCGGCAACCGCTCCTGCGTTGCTCTACCTCCTGCATCCATGCAGTCGTGCGTCCCCCGGCTCTGGTACGCGAGAGAGGGGCCAGATGTCGCGCTCATTTTTGGCAAATAAAGCTACTATTATTCGCAGATGAACGATAAATCCGGCTCAAATGAGAGCTCCCTCGCTACGCTTGGTCAGCCGCCTGGTGGCCCTGGTGTATTTTTAGGCCGGTTTAAATGATGCGTGAAAAGGTGCGTCCAGCCTGCTGCTTTGACATATAGGCATCAAAGGTCATGCATATCCTGCGGATCAATAAGCGCCCGGAGGGGGTAACTACGATGTTACGGCCTTCAAAACTGATCAGGCCGTCTTGGCTAAATTGCTGTAGCAGTTTCTGCTCCTCTGCAAAATAGTCATCAAAATTGATATCAAATTCCGTCTCTATCTGGCTTGGATCCAGTTCGAAGTGACAGATCAGCTGGGTGATAACCCGGCGACGAATACGGTCGTCCAGGGTCAGGATAACGCCGCGCTTGATCGCCTGGGCAGTGTCCTCCACAACCGCTTGGTAAAGTTTCAGATCGTGTTCGTTCTGATAATAGACATCACCGATCTGGCTGATGGCCGAGACCCCCATTGCAACCAGATCACAGTCGCTGTGAGTCGTGTAGCCCTGGAAGTTACGGTGCAGGTTGCCTTCGCGCTGAGCGATGGCGAGCTCGTCATCGGGCTTGGCGAAATGGTCCATGCCGATATATTGATAACCGGCATCGATCAGCTGATTGATGGTGTTTTCCAGAATGATCAGTTTGTCAGCCGGTGAGGGCAGATCCTCGTCTTTGATATGTGCTTGCGAGCGGAACCGGTCGGGCATGTGAGCATAGTTGAATACCGACAAGCGGTCCGGGCTCATTTCAATGATTTTGTCGACGGTGCGGGCAAAGCTGTCGATAGTCTGGAAGGGCAGGCCGTAGATCAGATCTACGTTAACGGATTTGAAACCAAGTTCGCGAGCGCTGTCGATGATAACTTCAGACATGGAAATCGGCTGAATCCGATTAACCGCTTCTTGTACTTTGAAATCGATATCCTGTACGCCAAGACTGATGCGATTGAACCCCAGTTCGCGGATCACCTTCATTCGCTCGGCATCAGCTTCGCGCGGGTCGATCTCGATCGAATAGTCTCCCTGGTCGTCATCGCGCAGTTTGAAGTGCTTGCGGGTTTCGGCCATCAGTTGGCGCATCTCATCGTCACTGATGAAGGAAGGCGTACCGCCGCCCCAGTGCAGTTGATTGACGATGCGATCATTCGAGTACAGGCCAGAGAGAGTCGCCATCTCTTTGTACAGTTCTGCCAGATAAGGCGCCGCCCGCTTCTTGTTGCGGGTGATCATCTTGTTGCAGGCGCAGAAATAGCAGACATGGGTGCAAAACGGGATGTGGATGTAGAGTGACAGAGGTGCGCTGGTATCCGTGGTGCGCTGTCCTGCTTCGATCAGCTGGGCTGGACTAAGCTTGGGATCGAACTGAATCGCGGTCGGGTAGGATGTATAGCGGGGACCGGACAGGTCGTAGCGTTGAATTAGGTCCAAATTCCATTTTATTTGTGTCTCGTTTGCCACTGTAGAGTGCACCATTAGAAATTATTGAGTTCGCCATTCTGGCCTATGCGCTAATTAAAACACACTGGGTAGCAGGTTGCAGTATTTGTCATGAATGGTCGTGGGGTGGTCCTGTTTCGAGGGTGGGCTACTGCCTTGGGGTGTTTGCTGCACTGCAGGGCGTTGTATTTGCACGGGTGTCGATTACAGCGCAGTATGGGGTTGATGGCAATCGCTGGATTAAATATAAACTATAGTTATCTCAAGACGTTGTCGAATTGTGCTGGGCGCTTTTTGTTTTGCAGATAACGCCGGGTTTTATTTGACAATTGTCAAAAAAAACGTTTTTATAGGGCCGCTTAAAACCAGATCATTTATCTGGTTTTTCATTACAACACACTCGTTTGACCCAAGAAGGGGGGTTCATGGACGCCAGAGCAGAGCAGAAGTATGACCTTGGGGTTGTACGCTGGTTCGCCGTTATGGCTGTTGTCTACCTGGTGGTAGGCGCATCCGTCGGGGTATATATTGCCTCAGAATTGGCTTGGCCGGTACTTAATTTCGATATTCCACAGTTGAGCTTTGGGCGCTTGCGTCCGCTTCACACCAATGCGGTGATTTTTGCCTTCGGTGGTTGTGTGCTGATGGCGGCAGCTTTTTATTCGGTACAGCGCACCTGTGGGGTGCGTTTATGGAGCGACAAGCTGGCCTGGTTCACCTTCTGGGGCTGGAATCTGATCATTGTTAGCGCCGTCATTACGCTGCCGATGGGATTGACGCAGGGTAAGGAATACGCCGAACTTGAATGGCCGATCGATATCGCGATTGCGGTGGTGTGGATAACCTATACCTTCAACTTCATCATGACTATCGTGCAGAGAAAGAGTTCGCATATCTACGTATCGAACTGGTTCTTCCTGTCGATGATGATCATGATCACGTACCTGCATGTGGTTAATAGTCTGGCGATTCCGGTCGGTCTGTTTAAATCCTACTCGATCTTTTCAGGGGTTCAGGATGCGATGATTCAGTGGTGGTGGGGGCATAACGCGGTAGGTTTCTACCTGACTGCGGGCTTCCTCGGCATCATGTACTACTTTGTCCCGAAGCAGGCCAATCGTCCAGTTTATTCCTACCGCCTGTCGGTTATCCATTTCTGGGCGCTGAGCTTTGGCTATGTCTGGCTGGGTGCTCACCACCTGCAATATACAGCGCTACCCGACTGGACCGGTTCTTTAGGGGCCGCCGTATCCCTGGCGATGATCATTCCGTCCTGGGGCGGGGCGATCAACGGTATGATGACGCTCTCGGGGGCTTGGGATAAGTTGCGCACAGACTATACACTGCGCTTTCTGATCATGTCGTTGGCATTTTACGCAATGTCGACCTTTGAAGGCCCGGTCATGTCGATCAAGACCGTCAACGCCCTATCTCACTATACCGATTGGACCATCGGGCATGTGCACTCTGGCGCACTGGGCTGGGTTGCGATGATCGGAGCGGGGGCGCTGTACCATCTGGTGACCCGCTGCTTCCATACAGAGATGTGGTCTACTCGTCTGATTAATATCCATTTCTGGTTGTTCACCATCGGTACCGTGGTCTATATCGTAGCGATGTGGGTATCGGGCATTATGCAAGGTCTGATGTGGCGCGCCTACGATGAGTACGGCACCCTGGTTTATACCTTCGCGGAGTCGGTCGAAGCGATGCACCCGTACTATGCCATGCGTGCGATCGGTGGGGCGATTTTCCTGACCGGCGCTATCATCATGCTCTTCAACGTGTTGATGACCGTTCGTAAGTCTATCGTGCAAGGCAATGTTGAACAGGCTCGCACAGCCGTTTTGGCCAGCGCTTAAGGGAGAACCGGATAATGGCTGATAATCAAAAACCTAAAAGCCTCCAGGAAAAAATGGAGGTTAATATCTGGGCGTTGGTGCTAGGTACGGCGATCGTTGTGTCGATCGGCGGTATTGTTGAGATCGTGCCGCTGTTTACCATGGATAAAACCATGGAGCATAAGAGTACGGCGCCGGAGATCCTCTGGCAGCGTAAAGAGGGCGTCACGCTACAGGACTGGAAAGCCGGAGATGGCATCCGCCCCTATACGGCACTGGAGCTCGCAGGTCGCGACGTCTATGTCCGTGAGGGCTGCTATCTGTGCCACTCACAGATGATCCGTCCGCTGCGTGACGAGAAGGAACGCTACGGGCATTATTCGCTGGCGTCGGAGTCGATGTATGACCATCCGTTCCAGTGGGGCTCAAAACGTACCGGTCCTGATCTGGCCCGCGTAGGTGGAAAATACTCCGATGAGTGGCAGCGCCTGCATCTGCGTGCTCCTCGTTCGGTTGTTCCCGAGTCTGTGATGCCAAACTACCCGTGGCTGCAGCATGCTCTGCTCGATGGTGAGCAGATCGCCCGGCACATGACGGGGATGCGCACGGTTGGGGTGCCTTACACCGATGCAGACATCGCAGCGGCACCGGCTACGGTTGCAGGTAAAAACGAAGAGGATGCAATGATCGCGTTCCTTCAGGTCTTGGGCACCATGGCCAAGCTGGATGACAACAAGGTTTACCGTGAATAGCCTGGTGGAGTATTTCAGTACTGATTGGACGGCGATGACCGCGAGTGATTGGTTCGGAATGATTCTGACCGTGGTTGTCTTTGTCCTCATGGTGATAGCTTACGTCTACGCTTACCGTCCTAAGAACAAGGAAAAGCTCGAAGCGAGAAAATACCTCCTTGACGACGGTGAGCGACTTGATAGTGGAGAACAACATGGCGGATGAGAAAAATCCATTTCCGGGTGAAAATAATACCGGGCATATCTGGGATGATAATATTCGGGAGCTGGCCAATCCGATTCCGCGCTGGTGGATGATCGGTTTCTGGGTCTCAATCGCCTGGTTCGTGGGTTACGGCATACTCTATCCGTTTATTCCCTTTGCTAACGAAAGCTCCAAGGGCATTCTTGGCTGGACACAGGTCGGTGAATACCAGGAGAGTATCGCCGAAGTCGAAGCGCTCCGCGCGCAATTTGAAACAAAGATCGACGCGATGACAGTGGCCGAGGTGCTGGCCGACGAGGGCTTGAGCGGCTATGCAGCGGCATCTGCCCGGGTTCTGTTTGGTGATAACTGTGCCGGCTGTCATGGTGCGGGAGGCGCTGGTGGCCCCGGCTTTCCGGTGCTGGCGGATGATAACTGGATCTACGGAGGCAGTATCGAGACGATTCAGCAGAGCATTACCAATGGTCGCCGTGGGATGATGATCGCTCATGCAAGCATGCTCAATGAAGCTGAGATCAACACGCTGGCGCAACATGTTGTTGACCTGAGTCAGGGCGCATCCAGTGATGCCGGTGCCCAGCTGTATCGTGATAAAGGCTGTTTTGGTTGCCACGGAGCAGATGGCAAAGGGTTGCAGATACTCGGTTCTGCAAATCTGACCGATGCGGTTTGGCGCTTCAACGAGGCGGATAAGCTTGCCAGTGCGGTCTATACCATCGCTCACGGAGTGAATGATCCGCGAGATTCCGACACACGTGCAGCGCTTATGCCCGCATTTAATCAGCGCTTGAATGAAATCGACATTAAGAAGCTGGCTGTATACGTGCATAAACTGGGTGGTGGTCAGTAAAGAGATCTGGACCGTGTTCAGGATTCAGTCAGAGGGCCGGTACACAAGGCTGTCTCATCTGTACCCTGGGTGCAGTCGTGGAATAACGGATCAAAGAATCTCAGGGCGAAACTTACCCACTGGGTGTCTGTGATTAAAAGGGGCTTAGCCCCTTTTTTGTTATTAAATGATTTTTGTTGTCAAATAGCAGAGAGCTGCTCTGGTATCAACGCTAGCCGTTGCTACAATGGCGGTCAATCCAGTCTGTATTAGTATCCTCTGATTCTGGTCAGAGGGTCGGTTAGATTGCATCGCAGAGCAGGATCCGGGTAGCGGGCTTTTGATCGACAGGAGAGGTTCAGGTGAACGATCAGAATAACCAAATTGCAGTGACCCTGGTGGATGATCTCTACGCAGAATCGGGCCATTGGCACGTCAATAGCGGTGAAGAGACCATTCATGCCAAGCGCATGCCGGGTAAGTGGCGTTCGTTGAAGTGGTGGGCTAACGGTCTTTGGTTACTGTTTTTCTTAGGACCTTTTCTGCGTTGGGACGACCGCCAGGCGGTTCTGTTTGATATCCCAAATCGTCAGTTTCATATCTTTGGCGCTACCATCCTGCCCCAGGATTTCTGGATGTTGGCACTGTTGCTGCTGTTTTTTGCGATTTTATTGGCGGTAGTGAC
The DNA here is from genome assembly GCA_004195305.1 of Neptunomonas sp. Lineage (GTDB taxonomy): Bacteria > Pseudomonadota > Gammaproteobacteria > Pseudomonadales > Balneatricaceae > Motiliproteus. Next base: position 10,003 of record SDWN01000342.1, read on the forward strand.
GGCGGTCGCTGGCCGGGTCTGGTGTGGCTTTTTCTGTTTTCAGACCGTCTGGACCGACGTTTATACCTGGATCGAAGAGGCATTAGAGGGCAGCCCGCAAAAACGGCGCAAGCTTAAGGCTGCACCCTGGGATTTCAGTAAAATTAAGAACAAAACGCTTAAACACACCCTATGGTTGCTGATCGCATTTTTGACCGGGGTCAGCTTTGTCGCCTGGTTTAAAGATATCTTCGTTTTGTGGGGGGAGTTGTGGAGCTTCGAGCTTGGCTTTGCTGCGCTGCTCAGTATCAGTTTGTTCGTTGTGGGTACCTATGTTTTAGCCGGTTTTATGCGCGAGCAAACCTGTCTTTGGTTGTGCCCTTATGCGCGTATTCAAGGGGTGATGATCGACGATAGCACCGTGTTGCCCACCTACGATTTTAACCGTGGTGAGCCGCGGGGTCGGATCAAGAAAGCGGAGGCAGACGCTGCGCGTAGCAGCGGTGATTGTATTGACTGTAATCAGTGTGTCGCAGTGTGTCCCACTGGGGTCGATATTCGCCAGGGCCAGCAAGAGGGCTGTATCACCTGTGCACTCTGTATTGACGCCTGTGATTCGGTAATGGAAAAAGTTGGCAGCCCCAAAGGGTTGATTCGTTACGAATCACTGGAGGGGCTGGAGCGGGGCGTGAGTTCTGCTATCGCTAAGCGTCCTAGGGTGTGGGTGTATTCGGTAATTTTGTTGGCTGCACTGGGTGGGATTGTGTATGGATTGAGCAGCCTGGATGCGATTGAATTGAAGGTTATTCATGAGCGTCAGCCGCTTTTCGTGCTGCAGAGTGACGGCTCAATTCAGAACAAATACACCCTCAAAGTACTCAACAAGTTGACTCAGGATGTACGAATTCGGGTATCGATTGACGGTCCGGATGGCGCTCGGCTGAGCGGCGCTGAAAAGGGTTTTGCTGCGCGCAATGGCCGCGTGACGGCACGGACCGTGTTTGTACGGGTGCCTGCCCAATCGTTGCCAACAGGTTCCGTGCCGATCACTTTTACGATTACGACTTCTGAGTCTGGAAAACAATTTAGCGGAGTGCGGACCAGTATCTTTATGGCCCCATCATCTTGACGTTAGCCTGTTTCAATAATTTTACATGTTCACCGATAGAGTGATATTTATGTCGAAATCTTCGCCTTGGCGCAGCCCTGTGATTCTGACCTGGAGCGGCTTGCTGCTACTGTTTTTTATTGCTAACGGGGTTTTTATCTATCTGGCGCTCAGCAGTAATCCGGGTCTGGTTATCGATGATTATTACGAGCGGGGCCAAGATTTTGAGAAGAACATGATCACGCGGCGGGCCGAGGATCCGGGCTGGAATATGCGTATCGAGCTGATCGGTGTGCCAATTCAGCAGCAGTTGGGTGAGTTTCGTTTTCACCTGAGTGATCGTTCCGGAGCGCTGTTGCTGCCAGATTCTGTGACGCTACATGCCTATCGCCCTGCCAATATTAAACAAGATTTTGACGCGCCTATGTCCGAGTTACAAACGGGGACTTATAGCGTCGAGGTCGCGTTTCCAGTCCCAGGCGTTTGGGATCTTCTGGTGGTCGTCGCGAAACAGGGCGCTGAGTTTAGCCAAGCGTTGCGTGTCAATGTTGTAAAAGCCTCTGCCACTAAAGGCTCTGAATAGCATCGCATGAGTCCATCGTCTAGGGTACAAAGCTCAGTCGTCCCTGAGCGTCCGTTCATTGATCCGCCTTGTTACCACTGTCAGTTGCCTCTAGCGGCTGCAGAGGTTGTGCGTGCCGAGATTGATGGACGTCTGTGTGGCTTCTGCTGTCACGGTTGCTGTTCGGTTGCGGAGGCGATCCATCAGGCCGGCCTGGGTGGATT
>SDWN01000704.1 GCA_004195305.1 Neptunomonas sp.
GGACCTGCGACTAACCGGCCATCAGCCTGTAGGTATGTTAGGTCGATGATCAGCTCGCCTTAGTCCTCTCCGCATGAACCAAATTCAATCTGGAATTTGGTGTGTGGGTCAATAGTGGATGGTTGCAATGAGTTCGGCCGACTTCCGTAGATGCGCCCTTTGCTGACATTCAGGACTTGCTTATGTCGAGTCGATTCACGTTATTATTTTTGGAAGCAGACGTCCCCGAAGCGGGCTATTGGTAGCGATCACGTTAGGGGTAGACAAGATCAGATTGGACGTGCATTTAGTTATAAACAAGGCCGGACCAACCCCCGTGGCTCCTCCCTCGAACTCTAATCGACTGATCGGTGACGATACCGTGAAGCAGCAGAATAAGACTTGTGGGATTAAAACACTAAGCGTATCACCTGCTACGAAGACACTGCTGGACAGGCGTTTTCTCTAGCAAGCACTAAACCCACCTATCTGCTGTGCTCTATGCATCTTCATGGTGCGATTGAATGAATTCAAACTGATTATTTAATGTGTTTTCAGTTTAATAACATGGTCTTAATGGATTGGCACGTTTCGTGCTTGATGCCGTAGGCATCGATCTCTTAAGCAACGTTCTGCCTATGCCGTTTCGGCATGGCTGGCGTAGGGATAGGCATTGGTGAGGCCTTCTCTAATGGGGTAACGTCTTGTTGTCAGTCTTGCTGGCCCGTCAAGAAATAGATCATCCAACACATATAAATAACAGGACATCATATGATGCTTAAAACAATTGGAGCCCTGACGCTGGGTCTCGCTACGACCTGTATCGCCCTGGAAACCTCCGCTACCGAATATTACGGTACCCTCAAGAAGATCAACGATACCGGCACTATTGTACTGGGGCATCGCGAGTCTTCGGTTCCTTTTGCGTATCTTGATCAAGACCAGAAGCCTGTGGGTTACTCCATCGACCTCTGCCTGGAAATTGTTGACGAAGTTAGCAAGGAGCTGGGAAAGAAACTCAATGTTGAATATGTACCGGTCAACGGCAAGACACGGATCCCACTGCTGGCCAACGGTAGTATCGATCTTGAATGTGGCTCCACGACCAACAACTTGACCCGTCAGAAACAGATCGATTATGCCCATGTCACCTATATCACCGGCACTAAACTACTGGTTAAAAAAGACAGCGGTATCAAGGAAATTGAGGATCTACAGGGAAAGAGTATTGCTTTGGCTCAGGGGACAACCAACGCCAGGGTCATCAAGAAGATAGCTGAGGAGAAGGGAATCAAGGTCAAGATGTTACCGGTCAAGGATCACGCACAAGGTTTTCTAGCGCTCAAGACTGACCGGGTTGATGCGTATTCCACCGACGATATTCTGCTATATGGTCTGATTAGCAAGGCTAAGAAACCTGAAAACTACGCAGTGTCGGGGCGTTTCCTGTCTTACGACCCCTATGCATTGATGGTACGTCGGGATGATTCAGCATTCCGGTTGGTCGCTAATCGTAGGCTGTCCGAACTGTTCCGCGATGGAGAAATCGAGCAGATCTACGGTAAGTGGTTCGATAATATGAATGTGCCGATGTCGGCGATGCTGAAGACGACCTTCGAGATCCAGGCTTTACCTCAATAATCTGTGCTCTACAGGCCGGGAGATCCCCCGGCCTTTTCCGTTTTATCATTCTTCAATGACCTGATCAGGGTTTCTGTCACCTAGTTACTGGGTACTTTTTATCATGAAATACAATTGGGAATGGGGCGTTCTTTTTTCCGAACCTTATCTGGAATGGTTGATTTCCGGTTTGGGATGGACGGTCGCCGTGGCGCTGGCGGCCTGGGTGATAGCCTTTAGTATTGGATCTATTGTCGGGGTAGCGCGAACAACCCCAAATCGCACGCTACGTACTTTGGGTACTGCTTATGTGGAGCTGTTCCGTAACGTGCCGTTGCTGGTGCAAATGTTTCTTTGGTATTTCGTGCTGCCGGAGCTGGTGCCGGATGATATGGGGCGTTGGATGAAGCGGGATATGCCCAACCCCGAGTACCTGACTGCGGTGTTCTGTCTGGGCTTTTACACGGCCTCGCGAGTTGCAGAGCAGGTGAGAGCCGGCATCGAATCGATACCGGGGGGCTTGAACAGCGCCGGTTATGCAGCAGGACTCTCGACCGTGCAGGTGTATCGATACATCTTGTTGCCGATCTCTTATCGGCGGATTGTGCCGACGCTCACTAATGAGTTTCTCACCATCTTCAAGAACTCCTCACTGGCGCTAACCATCGGTCTGATGGAGCTTACCGCGCAGAGTCAGCAGATTTCAGAATATACCTTCCAGAGCTTCGAAGCGTTTACCGCAGCCACGGTGATCTACATAGGTGTGGCGGCAATTGTTACACTGGTGATGCATAAGATGGAGCATCCTGTCTCTTATACACATCT
>SDWN01000709.1 GCA_004195305.1 Neptunomonas sp.
GCCAAAGGCGCCTGGTGTAACTCCGACTGGATCGGCTCCGGACGCTTGGCGATCGACGGCCTGAAAGAGGTCAAGGAAGCGATCCTGCGGATCGAGTCTGGCCTGTCGACCTACGAGAAAGAGCTGGCGCTGATGGGTGAGGATTACCAGGAAGTGTTTGCCCAGCAGGTACGTGAGATGGCTGAGCGCAGAGAGGCAGGGTTGCCGATGGCGAGCTGGGTGCAGGCGAATGTTCTAGCACCTGAGGAACAAAACCAAGAGATTCAACCAATAGTTGGGGGCGCATAGAGATGTCAGAAATCGAAAATACCGATCTGATGTTGATTAGAGGCGAATACAGCACCATTGATCGTGAGATAAAAGAGCTTCGTGAGCGGTACGACTCTGAAGCTAACCACTTGGTTTTCTGCACCAAAAACTTGAAAGGTTGGCATTGCAACCAGCCACTCAACAAACAGTTAGATGCAGACGCGATCAGCAGGCAAGCGCGTCGAATCGCCGAGTTGCAACGCCAGTTGAGTGAGCACAATAAGCGGCTGGGCGAGCTGAGGCCGATGACAGGGTGGTTTTGAGGTAGGGCGCGCGTTGTAGATAGAGTGTATTGGTATGTTTGTACATGTATGTTCGGTATGCTCGGTATATATGTACATGTATGTTTTGGTGTGACAAAGCTCCATAGCTGGTTTATTATTAGGTCAAGCATTAATAAATTTATTATATATCGAGTCAGCGTAATGCCACTACCAATCGTAACAGAAGTGAAAAAACCTCGGCATGCAACTGCCAAGGATGTTCGCGCTGCTGCTGCTGTGGGTGATGCGGTGTTCGCCTATTTCGAAAAGCACGGTAGGTTCCCTACCAGTCGAGAGTATTATGGCTATCAAAAGTAGTACCTTTGGGCGTGTAGAACTAAGCGGCGCTGATGCTGGGCGGTTTATACGCCACATCAATGAAGATAAGGCTAAGCCTCAAGTGAGGGCTTCTCTTCGCCGTGGGCGAGATATTCTGAAAAAAATAGCAGCTGAAGTGGCTAAGTAATACAGACAGGGATAGTCCTTACATAATGGAGTTTGGCAAGGACTACACTGTTCGCCCTATCTGCGCTGAAGATATTACCGGCCGTTTCAAGTCAGGTGGGGCAGCATTCCAACCTCTAAAGTCTTTTCTTAAAAATCAAGCGTTAGACTTCCAGATTGCTCATGTGGCACAGACTTATGCCGCGCTGGTACTAGGCGATGATGGGTTATATCAGGTAATTGGTTACCTTACACTGACGTGCAGTGAGATTGATCTGCGTAATGGTTACGAAATAGACGATTGTCCGTACGCCAATAGCTATGACTCCATGCCTGCAGTTAAGGTAGCAAGGCTAGCTATAGATAGCCGCTATCAAGGCCAAGATATCGGACAAACGTTTATTGACTTGGCGATAGCTACTGCAGTTGAGGACATTGCTCCTAAGGTTGGCTGTCGTTTTTTGGTAACGGACTCTAAGCCTGAGGCGGTGGGTTTTTACGAGAAAATGGGGTTCACTTTTCTGGACACCGAAGAGAACCGAGAGAACGATAACCCGATAATGTTTATTGATCTGCTCCACGGGCTGGAAGAAGAGTAACCCTTGTATGGCAGCCACGATTGAACCCGCACCAGCGGGTTTTTTTATGCCTGCAGGTCGGAAAGATGGCGAACATGGTGAGTTAACACCGTAGACGACAACCCTGAAGTGCAGCATCCTGATTGACAGCTGCGCGGGTAGAGGGCTGAGCTTGTCGGGCACTGGCAAAATCCAGTGCCGGGATTGGTCTCCCGATTGGTCAGAGCGCACAGGCGCTCTCCGTAGCGTCTTTTTTACGCCCAAATACCGTTTTTGGTGGGCTGTATAGAGGCCCTTCGGGGCGCCGTTCTCTGACCGGTAAGACCAACTCTGTACGGCCTGCCTCCTCTTGATTGGTCTCAAAGGTGGCAGTTCTCCATTTAGTCAGAGGACAGCACCATGAAAGGACTTATTCCGTTAGCCCAACGCTTTATCGCCGGACAATCTACCCGCACCGTATCAGCACGTAATCTGCACGAAGCACTCGGTGTTGGAAAGCGCTTCGCTACTTGGATTCAAGATCGAATTCGGCAGTATGGATTCGTTGATAATCAGGAATACTTATTGGTTTCCCAAAACGGGGAGACCAAAGGCAAGGGTGGTGATCGACGTTCCAAGGACTACTACCTAACCCTCGATATGGCCAAAGAACTGGCGATGGTAGAACGCACCGACAAAGGCCGCGAAGCACGGCGCTACTTTATTGACTGCGAGCGCCGACTGAACGAGAAGCGCAAACAGGAAACCGAACAGCGGGAACTGCCAGCCGAACAGCAGCTGGTACCGCTGGAGTCGTACCAACCGCACCGCATTCTTACCGTGATCGATCAGGGACAAGTGCAACAGTTTCCACCTGTCTCTTATAC
>SDWN01000712.1 GCA_004195305.1 Neptunomonas sp.
AGATGTGTATAAGAGACAGGTTATGAGGTGCGTATAGGGTGAGGTCATTGAGAATTCTATTGCTTAGCGGTTATCACGCGGCCAGTCATCGATATTGGTGTGAAGGGCTGGTTGCGGCCTTTCCTGAGCATGAGTGGCAGTGTTTATCCCTGTCACCGCGCTTCTTCAATTGGCGGGTGCGTGGCGCGCCACTTTCCTGGTTGAGTGAGCAATCAGCGCTGCTGATGCAGTCATATGATCTATTGATTACGACTTCGATGGTGGATCTGGCGACGTTGAAGGGACTCATTCCCGGCCTGGCACGTACGCCGAGTCTGTGTTATTTCCACGAAAATCAGTTTGAGTACCCCAAGAGCCGGCAGCAGCACCCGAGTGTGGATGCGCAAATGGTCAACCTGTATGCGGCGCTTGCCGCCGATCGGGTGCTGTTTAACTCCGCGTTTAACCGCGATAGTTTCTTGGCAGGGGTTAACCGCTTAATGACGAAACTCCCGGATCACCGCCCGGCCGCGATCGAACCGTTGCTTGAGAGTCGCTGCGAGCTGTTACCGGTACCGTTGTGCGATCCGGCTGCATCCGTTGCGCCGCTGCAACAAGGCTGTGCGCCGGACCCGGACTGGCAGATTGCGGCGGGTGGCGCACCGATCAAAATTATTTGGGCTTCCCGATGGGAGTATGACAAAGGACCGGATCGGCTGGAGGCCGTGATGGCTGAGCTGGAGCGCCGCGGTATAGACTATCGGATCTGCATTATGGGAGAGCAGTTCCGCAACGCCCCAGACGCGTTTGCGCGCATTAAGCAAACGTTTGCGCACCGTATTGTGCAGTTTGGATTTGTAGCGTCGAAGTCTGAGTATCAGCAATGGCTCTGCTCTGCGCAGATGGTTTTGTCCACATCCATTCATGAGTTCCAAGGACTGGCAGTGTTGGAGGCGGTGGCTGCTGGCTGTGTACCTATACTGCCGCGACGGCTGGCGTACCCCGAGCTAGTGCCAGAGGCGTACCTGTATGCCAGTCATGCTAGCGATTTGCTGCGGGAAGCGCAGGCCACAGTGGACCTGATCGAGCGGATCGCGCGCGACAAGCTCAAGCCTCCCTGCGTTAAGCGTTTTTTTTGGTCGGCATTGCGCCCCAGGTATCAGGCCTTAATAAACCGGGTTACGCATACGGCTCGTGACTAAGGAGTCGTCCGGATCACGGCTTTTGCATCGAGTACGCGCTGCGCGTATTCGCTCCAGGTGTCCGCAGCTTTCTTCCCGGCAGTTTGATGCTTGGTCATCGCCGCGTTCTGTTTATTGATAAATTGCTGTAGACAAACGCGGTAGTTTTCTACCTTTTGCTCAAACTGCTGCTTATCCTGCTCGGTGGTAAATTCCAGCGGCCTGAGCGGTCCTTTGCATTGATGGGCCTCAGAGAAAAAATGGGCTTGGCTGGTGGCTGACATCAGCCAGCCCGCCAGGACGATGAGTGGGTATGCTTTCCTGTACATGGTTGATTTCCCTGCTTTTAAGCTTAATTTAAACCTGTTTCAATATGATGCTAGCATCAACCGACTGGGTTTTTCTAATATTTGACTATACTTGATTCTACAGATTTTTTTCAGGGTGAAATCCTCTAGGGGGACGACGATGAACTCGCAGACCGAAATGTTGCAGCATGATGCCCAATTGATACTGAGCCTGTTTGGTGATCCACAGGCGCAAAAGCAGCACCTGTTGGATATTGCGAAGCAATTGAAGAGCGAGGGGGCGGATACGCTGAAACTGAACCGAACGATCGATGCTTTGAATCAGGTTCAGGATCTGGAGCAGTATCGCTGTCGTTACCATCAATACTGATTGATTGGCCAAACGGACAAGGCGAAGGACCGATAGATCAGGATCAGCCGCGCTAGCAGCCCGTGTACCTTGGGTAAAGCTTGCAGTCTGTCGGACGTAAGTCCGACAGACTAGGGCTTTCTAATAGCCCTGATCGGGATGCGTTCAGAGCCAGTTTCTACTAATAAACCTGCTGATAAACCGTTACAGCCCCAGTTTTTGGGCAACGTAATCGGCGTCTTTATCACCCCGGCCGGACAGGTTGACCAGAATCGTTTGCTCGGGCGGTAAGGTTGCCGCCAGTTTCATGGCATAGGCCACCGCATGTGCACTCTCCAGTGCAGGGATGATTCCCTCACGCCTTGAAAGTAGCATAAAGGCATCGAGGCACTCCTGATCGGTGATTGAGGTGTACGTAACTCGGTCAATATCCTTCAGGTAACAGTGCTGCGGGCCGACGCCGGGGTAGTCCAGGCCCGATGCGATCGAATGCACGGGCAGCGGCTGCCCCTGCTCGTCCTGGAGTAAGTAGCAGTTAAAGCCATGGATAGAGCCAGGGGTTCCCAGGGTCAATGTCGCGGAATGATAGGGGGTGTCGAGGCCTTTGCCCGCGGG
>SDWN01000713.1 GCA_004195305.1 Neptunomonas sp.
CATCAGCCGGGTGCCAGAGAACCTGATCGAAGCCGGCAAGGCCTTTGGGGCGACCCCGCTCAAGCTGCTTTACAAGGTCGAACTGCCCGCCGCGATGCCCAGCATCATGGCCGGGATCACCCAATGCATCATGCTCTCTCTGTCGATGGTGGTGATATCCGCATTGGTCGGCGCAGATGGCCTGGGCAAACCGGTGGTACGCGCCCTTAACACCGTTAATATTTCTCAAGGGTTCGAAGCCGGTCTGGCCATCGTATTGGTCGCCATCATCCTGGATCGGATCTGCAAAGCGCCGGGCGCTAAAACGGAGGGTTAAGCATGACCACAACAGCCGTCAGCATTAAGAATCTAGACGTCATTTTTGGCAAAAACGTCAAGCGCAGTCTTGCTCTCCTGGATCAAGGCATGACCCGACAGCAAATCATCGAACAAACCGGCGACGTAGTGGGTGTGCAAAACGCCAACATCGACGTCAATGAGGGTGAAATCTGCGTGTTGATGGGGCTCTCGGGCTCCGGAAAATCCAGCCTGCTGCGCGCCATCAATGGTTTGAACACGATAAGTCGTGGCGAGCTGTTGGTACGCGACGGCGACAGGATGGTGGATGTGGCCAGCTGCGATGCGGCGACACTGCTGCACCTGCGCACCCACCGCGCCTCGATGGTGTTCCAGAATTTCGCCCTGATGCCCTGGCTGAGCGTGATGGACAATGTCGCTTTTGGCCTGGAGATGAAGGGCATGAGCAAGAATCTGCGCCGCGCCAAGGCGATGCAGCAACTCGAGATGGTGAGCCTTGATAAGTGGCACGACAAAATGCCCCACGAACTCTCCGGTGGCATGCAGCAACGCGTCGGCCTGGCCCGCGCATTCGCCATGGACAGCGATATTCTGCTGATGGACGAGCCATTCTCCGCCCTGGATCCGTTGATCCGCACGCAGCTACAGGATGAACTGATCGAGCTGCAAAACAACCTGAAGAAAACCATCGTCTTCGTTAGCCACGATCTGGATGAAGCACTCAAGATCGGCTCCAACATCGCCATTATGGAGTCGGCCCGCATCATCCAGCATGGTGAGCCCGAACAGATTGTACTGAACCCGATCAACGCCTACGTGGAAGACTTTGTCGCCCATACCAACCCGCTCAACGTACTTCGCGGCCGCTCCCTGATGACCGACATCAACCAGCTGGGACGACAGGGAGATCTGCTGGTATTAAACCCCAGCGACGACACCTGCGTCAGCACCAATCCCAGCGGCAAGGTGATGACCGCCAGTCGCCGGGGTCAGTCGCTGCCGCTGCACCAGTGGCGGACGGGCGATGCCGTCGATCAACTGCCCCCCGGTACCCTGGTGATGGCTCCGCCTGATATCTCGATGCGACAGGCGATTGAGATCCGTTACCGCACCGGGCACCCCGTATTGCTGAACGACGATGGCAACCTGATCGGCATCCTCTCGGACAGCAACTTCTACCATGCATTGCTTGGAAAGCAGTTCACGACCAAGGCCGCCTGATCAAAGGCCCGTTTACTACAAGGCAAATTTGGGAAGCTTCAGCTGATATCAAAAGCTGTTGCCGATCCAAAGCACGGCAGCCCGGAAAAACCGTACTGCCATGCACCCTCACGGGGAACTCTGTAAAAAAACCTCAGGTGATAAGTTGCTTGGATTTTTCGCCTATTAGCAGACTCTCAACAGCATCGAGGCATCTAAAACCCGCGCAGACCCAAAGCGCACCACAACCGCCACCAGCACCCCAGTCACGATTATCGCCTGGGGTCCAGAATCGATAACCCGACAGTTCAGTGGCATGATGCACACCACCAACGGGGCCAATTACGCGATCGAGGCCCTACGCTAACGGCCAGGCAAGGAGCCAGCAACCCGGTCTGCTAGCTGCGACCGAGCCGCACGCATGACAGTCGAAGTTTTTTTCTGCTTATCGGTGCCACTGAATTCAGAGGCCTGCACGGGAGACAAGGAGATAATGGATGGCACTTGATCAACAAATCGTCCAGCTTTTCATTCGCTTCCTGAGCAAGGATACTGCGCTGCTTTCTACTATCAGAGCGTATGCTGGAGACTTTACGCTGCTCGAAGATGAATGGCGCTTTACCCTGCCAGCATTACATCAATTTGTTCAGGCCACTGAATCAGAGTTCAACGAGATTGATTACTCCGTATTTCGGAAGCTGATCTTCAGCAGCAACATTAACCAATCACTGCACCCACAGGGAGGTAGAGTGATCATTGCCAATAATCACAACAACATCGACAGATCGATTTATGCGCTAGGAAAATATAAAAATCAGCATCAGTGACGGCGCCAATGCGCTCTGCCAGCACCTTAATAATTATTTATTCGCGCACAACGAAAAAGCCGACCACTGAGGTCGGCTCGAGTGTCGTGTTAGCGCAAGCGCTTAGCGCACTTCAGCTCTCAACCCCTTGTAGAG
>SDWN01000937.1 GCA_004195305.1 Neptunomonas sp.
CTTCAATACCGCCTCGGGAACTGGCTCTTTGGCCAGCTCGGCGATGGCGTACACCGCCGCCATCTTCATCTCGTGGGTGATATGGCGTGAGCGAACATCCATGGCACCGCGGAAGATGTAGGGGAAGCAGAGTACGTTGTTAACCTGGTTCGGGTAGTCAGAGCGCCCGGTGGCCATGATCACATCGCTGCGGGTGGCGTGAGCCAGCTCAGGGCGAATCTCCGGATCCGGGTTGGCGCAGGCAAATACGATTGGATTTGGCGCCATGGTCTTCAGCAGCTCAGCCGATAGCTGATCAGGACCAGCCAGCCCCAGGAACACATCGGCATCCTTGATCGCGTCTTCCAGAGAGCGGGCGTCGGTCTGAATGGCGGCAAACATCGCTTTTTCAGGGGTCAGATCGCCGCGGCCATCATGGATCACACCGCGACGGTCTACTGCGATGATGTTATGACGGCGGATGCCAGCAGTGATCATCAGGCGTAGACAGGCGGTTGCCGCAGCGCCAGCACCGAGGCAGACAATCTTGACGGTCTCGATATCCTTGCCAGCCAGTTCGATGGCGTTGAGCAGGCCTGCGGTGGTGACGATCGCGGTGCCGTGCTGGTCATCATGGAACACCGGAATATGTAGCCGCTCGATTAGCTGGCGCTCGATTTCAAAGCACTCCGGGGCTTTGATATCTTCGAGGTTGATGCCGCCAAAGGTGCAGGCGATACGGGCGACCGTATCGATAAAGGCCTGCGGGCTTTCGTTTTCTACTTCGATGTCGATCGAATCCAGACCGGCGAAACGCTTGAACAGCAGGGCCTTGCCCTCCATCACGGGTTTGGACGCCAGCGCCCCTAGATTACCCAGGCCCAGAATGGCAGAGCCGTTGGAGATGACCGCAACCAGGTTGCCTTTGCCGGTGTACTTGTAGGCGTCGTTGGGGTTGTCGGCAATCGCCAGTACCGGTGCGGCCACGCCCGGGCTGTAGGCCAGGCTCAGGTCATCGGCGGTTTCTGCAGGTTTGGTAAGCGAAATGCCGATTTTTCCGGGCTTGGGGAACTGGTGATAGTCCAGAGCGCGCTTTTTTAACTCTTGATCGGGCATGATTGCTTCCAGAATTCGCGTTAGAGGGCGTGCGAGGATAGTCGAAAGTCGTAAATCACTCAAGCGGTGTTCGGCTGGGGGCCTTGACGTGCAAGGGGTTGGAGGGCTAAGGGTAAACCCGAAAAAAAGAGGGGATTGTCAACAGTTCTGAGCGCAGAGGCTGAGATTGTCGGTGTGATTGACTTTTAGCATAAACGGCATAAGCGCACGTTTTTTCTGCTTTTTATTTAGTTTTCTGGCGATCAGCCAGCCGCGTATCTCCACTTTGCGTCCGAGCAGATCGTCTGACGAAAACAGATCCAGCGCAGTGGCGGTGCCAGCCTGGACCGGGACGAATATTTTCCCATTCAGTTCCAGGTAGCGCCCCTTAGAATGAGTGCCCGCTTGGCTGATTTCGCCCTGATAGCGTCCAAAACCGCCACTGCGGCGGTCCAGCGTGCTGGCGTGCAACGGCCGGTAATCGGCTTCTGCCCAGACGCCCAGGTTGGCAGCACGGGCCAGGCGCTCGGCCTGATTAAGGCAGTCGCGTAGGGCCAGGTTGGGCGGGATGCTGATGGCGAACCCCAGGCCTTGCTTGAGCAGCTCCGCTTCGAGGCTGCGACCGTCCTCCAGAAAAATATGCCCGAGCACGCGTCCGTAGTGATCCTGCGGCTGGGTGCCGATCTGCAGCAATAGCGGATTTTGCCCTTTAATCAGCTGCCGGATCGCCGCAGTCGCCTGCTTTGCCAGGGGCTGGTCTGGCTGGCCATCACGGCCGAGCTCTGGGGTATTGATTCCAATAAGGCGGACTTTCCGTCCATCTTTTAGATGCAGGGTGTCGCCGTCAACGATGTGCTTAATCACGATCGGTTGTGGTTTAGGAGGGGGAGGGCAGTCGTTTGCGTGGAGGCGGGTACTAAAGACAACGGAGCTGAAAAAAAATAGGCTGTTTAAAAAAACGACGCTGTTAAAAACAACAAAGGCGCTTGTAATAAGCGCCTTTGAGAAACACAGCATGCTGGAGCGGTACGATTACTTGCTAGTACGGCTGCCAAAACGCTTGTTGAAGCGATCGATACGACCGGCGGTATCAACAATCTTCTGCTTGCCGGTGTAGAACGGATGGCAAGCACCACACACGTCAAGGTGCATATCACTGCCCCGGGTGGAGTTGGTCTTGATCACGTTACCGCAGCTGCAGGTAGCGGTAAAGGCGGTGTAATTAGGATGGATATCGGACTGCATGGGATAAACCTCAGAGTTTTAAAGTGCCGCCATCCGGGTTTCTCACCGGATACCGCACGTTCTGTAGCAGTACGAAAAATGTACACTACAACCAGGCGGCGGATTCTACACCAGCCTTCGTTGTCGGTGCAAGCGACGGC
>SDWN01000941.1 GCA_004195305.1 Neptunomonas sp.
GCCAACCAGCTGATCGGCAATAATCCGCACGACTTCGTAAAGACCCTGTGGAGCGAGATGGGTGCGGGTGAGCCACTGCGGGTGATCATCAACCGCAATGAAGATGCCGAGGCGGAACGGATCGCCGCGGATATCATCGAGCGTCGCCTGAAGCTGCAGAATCATTACCGTGATTACGCCATCCTCTACCGCGGTAATCATCAGTCACGCCTGATCGAGATGAAACTGCAGGTCAATCAGATCCCCTACAAGCTCAGCGGCGGCACCTCGTTTTTCTCCCGCGCCGAGGTCAAGGACATCATGGGTTATCTCAAGGTGTTGATTAACCCCGATGATGACAACGCCTTCCTGCGCATCATCAACCTGCCCCGGCGCGAGATCGGCCCGGGAACCTTGGAGAAACTGGCCGGCTACGCCGGCGAACGCCAGATCAGTATGTTCGAGGCCAGCACCGAGCTGGGGTTGGGTCAGGTGTTATCGGCTCGCGCTCAGGCCAAACTGCATGAGTTCAGTAGCTGGCTCAAAGGGGTGCACCAGCGCTGTTATCAAAACGATCCGATCGAGGTGATCAAGCAGATGGTGCGCGATATTGATTACGAAACCTGGACCTATCAGAACTGCAACTCGGATGTGCAGGCCGAACGGCGCATGGCCAATGTCGGATTCCTGATCGATTCATTGCAGCGCACCCTGGAGCGGCTGCAGGAGGACAACCCCGAGGCTCAGATCGACGATGCGGTGACCCGCTTGCTGCTGATCGATATGCTGGAGCAGCAGGAGGAGGATGACGACGATGATCGGGTCCAGCTGTCGACCCTGCACGCCTCCAAGGGGCTGGAATATCCGCACGTCTTCCTGATCGGGATGGAGGAGGAGCTGCTGCCGCATCGCAACAGTATCGAGGAGGATTTTGTGGAGGAGGAGCGGCGCCTGGCTTACGTGGGTATCACCCGGGCGCGCAAGACCTTGACGATGACGTTGACCCGACAGCGCAAACAGTATGGCGAGATGATCGACACCGTACCCAGCCGGTTCTTGGATGAGTTACCTGAGGAGGATCTGGAGTGGTTTGGCCGCGATCCGGGCTGCGCAGTCGAGAATAAGGCGCAGGGGCGCTCGACCCTGAGTAGTTTGCTGAACTCGCTCAAGTAGCCTGATCGGCATTCACTAAATTCACAGGTTTCTATTGAGAGGGTCGGAATTGATTCCGACGTCGGCAAGGCGCGGGTTAAAACCCGCCCCACGGGACGCTATTCAGGGTGCCGAAGCAGCAATCGCTAAACATTCCCATACTGCTCCCCCTGCACCAACCAGCGGCGAATAATCCCATCACAGTTAGGGTGCAGGTGTTCGATCTGTCCGGCCACCTGTTTGACCTGTGGCAGCAGGTCTGCATCGCGCGTCAGATCGGCGATACGGAACTGCATCATGCCGGTCTGACGGGTGCCGAGCACTTCACCCGGACCGCGTAGTTCGAGATCTTTTTCGGCGATGATGAAGCCGTCGTTGGTTTCGCGCATCACCCTGAGTCGCTCACGGCTCTGCTGCGACAGCGGGTTGTGGTACATCAGCACGCAGTGACTGGCGACCGAACCGCGGCCGACCCGGCCACGCAGCTGGTGCAGCTGGGCCAGTCCGAGACGTTCGGGGTTTTCGATGATCATCAGGCTGGCGTTAGGGACGTCGACGCCCACCTCGATCACGGTGGTGGCGACCAACAGATCCAGTTGCCGGGTTTTAAAGCGCGCCATGACCTCGGCTTTTTCAGTCGCTTTCATGCGTCCGTGGACCAGCCCGATGCGCAGCTCCGGCAGCGCCAGGGTCAGCTCTGCGGCGCTGACTTCGGCGGCCTGGCAGTCCAGGGCTTCGGACTCTTCGATCAGGGTGCAGACCCAATAGGCCTGGCGGCCCTCAGCACAGGCGGCACGGACCCGGGTGATGACCTGATTGCGGCGGTGATCGGCGATCAGCACCGTATTCACCGGGGTACGCCCGGGCGGCAGTTCGTCGATCACCGAACAATCTAGGTCGGCGTAGGCGCTCATGGTCAGGGTGCGGGGAATCGGGGTGGCGGTCATGATGAGCTGGTGCGGGACCAGTCCATCGCGGCCTTTTTCACGCAGGGCCAGGCGCTGGTGCACCCCAAAGCGGTGCTGCTCGTCGACGACTATCGCACCCAGGCAGTGGAACCGGACCTCTTCCTGGAACAGCGCATGGGTACCGATTACGACCTGAGTCTCACCCGAACCGATCCGCGCCAGCGCCTCGCTGCGCTTTTTGCCTTTGAGTCGCCCCGCCAGCCAATCGACCCGCAGCCCCAGCGGCTCGAACCAGCTGCGGAAGTTGAGTATATGCTGCTCGGCGAGGATCTCGGTCGGTGCCATTACTGCCGCCTGATAGCCAGCTTCGATCGCCTGCAGCGCGCTGAGCGCTGCCACCACGGTCTTGCCGGAACC
>SDWN01000242.1 GCA_004195305.1 Neptunomonas sp.
CTCTTGAGTTACCCGCGATCCCGTATCGTGTCACCGATGAGTATGCCGATCCGGTTGTGGAAGAAGGAGAAGGAGAAGGAGCGCATCAAACACTTTACCGCCTGCCCGGCGGCTTTCTCTGTTACCAACCGGATGCGAATGCCCCCGAGGTGGCGCCGCTGCCGTGGGGTCGAAATGGCTACGTGACGTTCGGCTCCTTTAATGTCCGCGAGAAACTGTCTATACCCACCTTGCAAATGTGGGCCCGGATACTGGCTGTTGTGCCCAACAGCCGGTTGCTGCTCAAGGCGCGCTGTTTTGCCGACCCCTTAATCCGGCAGGCGTTTATCGACCAGTACGAGACGCTGGGGATCGCTGCCGAGCGGTTGCAGGTTATGGGCCACGTGAAAAAAGTTGACTCGCATCTTGCGCTCTATGCGGAGGTGGACATCGCCCTGGATCCATTGTTTTACAACGGCACCACCACCAGTTGTGAGGGGTTGTGGCAGGGTGTGCCGATGGTTTCGTTGCAGGGCGATCGACATGCCTCGCGGGTCGGCAGCAGTCTGTTGCATCAGCTGGGGTTGGATGAATTGGTGGCTATGGATGAGTCTGACTATCTGCAGATCGCCACCCGACTGGCGAGCGATCCGGCTCGATTGGAGGCAGTGCGCACCTCGATGCGTGAGCGGATGCGGCACAGCCCGCTGATGGATGAGCAACGGATCGGCCGGGAGATGGACGCGGCTTACCGGCAGATGTGGCAAGCCTACTGCGAGGGTGCTGGCTGACGGCTAGTAATAGGGTATCGGCGGTGTTGCATATGCAGGGCTGCCCCCGGCACCTTGCCCACGAGTTGAAGCGGATTAATAACTCGGCGTTGCAGCAGGTAAAGCGCGCCGCTCTCGCCTATCCTGATGAATGAGATGCGCGGACTCTGTGAATTGTGCGGATTGTGCGGATTGTGCGGATTGTGCGGATTGTGCGGATTGTGCGGATTGTGCGGAGAGAGTGTAGCAAGCCTGATCGATAACAAAAATTAATAGAGGTGTTTCGATGGCAGCGCAGATTCTTCTGGTAGACGATGAACCCAATATCCTGCTGTCGTTGCAGTTTCTGATGAAACGCGCTGGCTACGAGGTCACCACCGCCATCGATGGCGAGCGGGCCCTGGCCCAGGTCGAGGTGCGTGTGCCAGACCTTATCCTGCTCGATATCAACATGCCCAAGCTCAACGGCTATGCGGTCTGTGAACGTATCCGTGCCAACCCCGCCTGGCAGCAAGTCCGGATCGTACTGCTGACCGCCAAGGGCCGGGAGGTGGAAAAAGAGAAGGGGTTGGCGCTGGGAGCCGATGATTACATCACCAAACCGTTCTCCAATCAGGCGCTGATCGACAAGGTGCAGGCCCTGCTCAGTACGGATCGGTAGCCGATGAACCTGCTGAGCCGTTTTCGCACCCTGATCCTCCTGCCTATGCTGTTGCTGCTCTGTGTGGTGCTGCTGTGGTGGGCGATCCCGGAAACCACCCTCAGTACCCGCGTGCTGACCGCGCTGTTGGCTGCTCTTGGACTGCTCCAGCTGGGCTTGTTGTACCAGATTAAACACCGCCTGCTGCGCCCCCTCGCCAGTCTTGAACGGGGCGCCGAAATTATTCTTAAGACCCACGCGGCGCACGACCTGGAGCTGCCCGCCGGGCATCTGCTCGGTGGCTTGCCCGAGAGCCTGCACGGCCTCGGTGATGCACTCAGTCAGGCGCGTACCGAGGTGAGCAGCGCCCTGCGCAGCGGTGCCGAACGGGTGCAGAGCCACAAAATTTACCTGGAGCGGGTGATCCAGGGGCTCGAAGAGGGGGTGCTGGTGTGTGATGCCGGTGCCCGGATTATCCTTTATAACCCCGCCGCCTACCGGATTTTGCAGCAGCATCCTGCGCTGGGTCTGGGGCGACTGGTGTACGATCTGCTGCCGCGGATTCAGTTGGAGCACACCTTCGAACGGCTACGCCAGCAGCAGGATGCGGCGGGTGATTTCATCTGTACCCTGAACGACAGCGAGCAGCTGCTGCGCTGTCGGACCAGCTTGCTGTTCGTCCATTCCGATGCGGATCACAGTGCTCGTGAAGAGCAGGGGGCGGTGATCGCTTTTGATGATGTCAGTCTTCAGCAACAGCGCCTGCAGCAGCGTTACCGGCTGTTTAGCGCCACACTGGAAGGGCTGCGCGGGCCACTGGCCAACTTGCGCGCGGCCACCGAAACCCTGACCGACTACCCCGACATGAGCAGCGCCGAACGGACCGAATTTGATCGCGTAATCGCTGCTGAAAGCCGTCATCTCAGCGACCAACTGACCCAGTTGGCCGATAGCGAAGGCGCGCTAGTAGGGCAGGAGTGGCAGCTGGCCAATATCTACGCCGCCGATCTGATCCACCCTGTCTCTTATACACATCT
>SDWN01000467.1 GCA_004195305.1 Neptunomonas sp.
GCTTTATATTGCTGTGCATCATCAATACCGGACTACGGGCCGAAACCCTGACGGCAGCAGCCGACCCCTGGCCCCCTTATGTGGGACCAACGCTGACTGACCAGGGGCTGGCGGTCCAAGTCGTTCGGGCCGCGCTGAAACGCGAGGGCTTCGACCTGGAGATCCGCTTCATGCCCTGGGCCCGGGCTTTGCGGCTGACCAGAAACGGCGCCACCGACCTGCTGGTTGCAGCCTGGTGGACACAGGAGCGGGCGGCTTATCTCCACTACAGCGAACCCTACGCGGAGAGCAACCTCAAGTTTATCAAACGCAAACAAGATCCTTTTGAATTCGAAGGGTTTGCCAGCCTCACCGGCAAACGTATCGGGGTGGTGAGGGATTATGGCTACGGCGATGCCTTCGGCCAGGCGGGTAACTTTCAGCAGGTTGAAAATAGCGACTTGCTGCACAACATCGGCATGCTGATGGCCGGACGTATCGACCTGACGCTGGAAGACGAGCTGGTGGCCACTACCATTTTGCGTCAGCAGGCACCGGAACAACTGACTAAGATTGCGTTCAGCCATACGCCGCTGCAGACCAAAAGCCTGTATGTCGCCTCTGGCCAGAACAATCCCCGCCATCAACGGATCATCTCCGCCTTCAATCGCGGTCTGGCATCCCTGCGAGCCGACGGCACGCTGGCGCGGCTGCTCAAACAGCCGCAGCATTAACCATCACCTGGCCACATTGGGACGACGATCGGCAGCACCATTTGGCATGGGTTTTACGGCCGGATGACCAGCCCAGGCTTTAATCTATCAGTGTATTAATCAACATAACCGGAGTTCACAATGGCGGGTGGTTTTGCCAAAGATGGAGCAGTACAGGATCAGATCGATGCAACCCTCGAGGACGCCGTCAAGCGCGCCCGCGAACAGCTGCCGCACGGGGAGAGCCTGAGCCACTGCGAAGAGTGTGACAGCCCTATCCCCGCTGCGCGGCGCAAGGCGATCCCCGGCGTACACTTGTGTGTCAGCTGCCAGGCCGAGCTGGATGCCAAGCAGGTCAATCATAGTGGCTATAACCGACGCGGCAGCAAAGACAGTCAATTGCGCTGACGCGGTAATGAAGGGCGGCAATGGCAGGCAGGAGTGTGCCACATTATCGCCGCCGACCCGACAGACTCCGATCAATAGACCCTTGCTGAAGCAAGCTCAGCCTGCGCCGTCAGCCATTGCCCGGAACCGGGCAGGGAGCCTACGCGCTCGCAAGCTCCTTAGCTGTCGTCTTCAGATAAGCCAAAGGGACCATTTTCTGTTCTGATCTGAGCCTTACCTTGATGGCAACCCTAACCAACATCTGCTCAATTGAGGAAGGTCGAACATGACGGACCGTAACACAACGGTGGGTTTTTTGAGCCCGCAACCTTATATGGACCAGGCCATTGCCAGCATGCGCGAACGTTTGGACGTGCGTGTTCTGGAGCCTCAGGGCTGGGATGATGACGCGGTTGAAGCGATCGTCAGCCAATGTCGTGAGCAAGGCATCGACGCTGTCGCCGGCTTTGCCCAAAAGGATGCGTTCAACCACATTCTGATCAATGAGCGGCTGGGCAACAACGTACCCTCCCGGCTTGCTTTCCTCTATTGCATGAACAAATACCTGATGCGGACACTCGAAGCGGAGCCGTTCTGGTTTGATGCGGTGGACCCGCTGAACGAAACCGATGCACAGATTATCGCCAAGATCACCGAATGGCCCTTTATGCTCAAGAACACCTCGCTGTCGCTGGGGCGCGGTATTTTTAAGATCCATGACGCCGGGGAGCTGCGCGAGGTGCTGCAGGACTACCGTCAGGATACCGACCTGCAGCAGTTAATCGCCTTCCAGAACGAGCATTTTTCCAAGGGAATCGATCCGCAGGATCTACCTGACCTACTGCCGCCGTTTATCGCCGAGCATCTGGTGGATATGACCCAATTCATCGAATACTGCTACGAAGGTTATGTCACGGCGGATGGCGAGGTGGTGCACTACGCGCTGACGGAGGAGGTTTATTTCTCCAATCACCAGGCGCTAGGCTACCTGACACCGCCGCTGAGCATAAACACCCGGCAAGCGGGCCAGATCGAAGCCTGGGCGAAGGGTTACATGAACCGGTTGGCAGCACTGGGCTATCGCAATCAGTTCTTCAACCTGGAGTTCTGGATTCTGCCCGATGGCAACATCGCCCTGACCGAGATCAATCCGCGGGCGGCGCACAGTTATCATTACAACTACCTCTACTCCTTTGGCACATCGTTGTTTGAAGACAACCTGCAACTCGTTCAAACAGGAACACGCCTGCCAGAGAACCCTTGGCGTAAATGGGTAGAAGGTGATGCGTACAAGTACACGCTGATCGTACCTGTCTCTTATACACATCT
>SDWN01000471.1 GCA_004195305.1 Neptunomonas sp.
GTGCTGCATGCGTCAGGCTGAAGCCCGACCCACAAGGATGTGGGAAGTGTCTGAAATGCAGGAGCAATTTTAGACCGACCCACAAGGATGTGGGAAGTGTCTGAAATGCAGGAGCAATTTTAGACCGACCCACAAAAGAGAGATGCAGGCTGGGAGGTATTGATTTATGTGGGTCAGAATTCATTCTGACAGAACCCCCAGGCGGCTGCCTGTGTCGGGATCAAGCACTCAAAAAATTCGATGTTTCTTCGTGGGTTTGCGTTGTTTCCGATCAGGGGGCTGCTTGCGTCAGGCCGAAGCCCGACCCACAAGGATGTGGGAAGTGTCTGAAATGCAGGAGCAATTTTAGACCGACCCACAAAAGAAGTAGATGTATGCGCATCACATGTCGCGGTGATGGCTGAAGATCATGGGTAATCAGGTCCGATCAAGGCCTTAACGACCTGCTTTCGGAGCGCACGGCTCACCCTACCAAGACTACAACGACCCGCTTTCAGTGCTATTTGCGCGGTTCGTTCGGTTGCAGCCGCGAGGTTGGGTGGCGCTCTCAGATATGGCCGTTGAGACGCCCCTGCCGAGCCGGTTGTCGGCGAGGCAGCGTCAGCAGGTCGGTTGTTTTTGGGTCGCGCTGTAGCATGGCGACCCTCATGACTCCTTGGTGGCACCAGCGCGGCTACGCTGTACCAGCAGGCCGTGTTGGTGGGTTTTGAAGGTCTGGAAGTTTTGCTGCCATTGCGACGGCGCAGAGACTTTTTCGACCTGCACGGCGGTGACCTTGTACTCCGGACAGTCGGTGGCCCAGTCGGAGTTGTCGGTGGTGATCACGTTGGCACCGCTCTCCGGGTGATGGAAGGTGGTGTAGACCACGCCGGGCTGCATCCGCTCGCTGATCCTGGCGCGTAGAACCGTTTGCCCGGCACGGCTGCTGATACCCAGCCAGTCACCGTCCTGTATGCCCCGATCTTCGGCATCGTGGGGGTGGATCTCCAGCTGATCTTCGTTGTGCCAGGCCTGGTTGTCGGTGCGTCGGGTCTGGGCGCCGACGTTGTACTGCGACAATACCCGTCCGGTGGTGAGGATCAATGGGAAGCGCCGGCTGATCTTCTCCGTGGTGGGGACAAATTCGGTGATGACGAACTGACCCTTGCCGATGGGGAAGTCCTCGGTGTGCATGATCGGCATCCCCTCGGGGTAGGCGTCGTTGCACGGCCACTGAATGCTGCCCAACTGTTCCAGCTTGGCATAGCTGACGCCGGTAAACGAGGGCGTCAGCGTGGCGATCTCATCCATGATTTCGGACGGGTGCGAGTAGTTCATCGGGTAGCCCAGCGCGTTGGAGAGCGCCATCGTCACTTCCCAGTCCGCCTTGCCGGCCAGTGGTGCCTGAACTTTGCGGACGCGGTTGATGCGGCGCTCGGCGTTGGTAAAAGTGCCATCCTTCTCCAGGAAGGTGGAACCCGGCAGCAATACATGGGCAAATTTGGCGGTTTCGTTGAGGAATATGTCCTGTACTACCAGCAGCTCCAGCTCGCGCAATGCCGCCTCGACATGCTGGGTGTTGGGATCCGACTGGGCGATATCTTCGCCCTGGACATACATCCCCTTGTAGTGGCCGTTGATTGCGGCATCAAACATATTGGGAATACGCATTCCCGGCTCGTGATCCAGCGCCACTCCCCAGGCGGCTTCGAAACGCTGTCGGGCCTGGTCGTCGCCCACCGGCTGGTAGCCGGGCAGCTC
Source organism: Neptunomonas sp. (assembly GCA_004195305.1). Lineage (GTDB taxonomy): Bacteria > Pseudomonadota > Gammaproteobacteria > Pseudomonadales > Balneatricaceae > Motiliproteus. The sequence goes on from SDWN01000471.1 coordinate 1,741, forward strand.
GTGCGGGAAGGAGCCCATGTCGCAGGAACCCTGGACGTTGTTCTGCCCCCGCAGCGGGTTAACGCCGACGCCGGAGCGGCCGATATTGCCAGTGGCCATCGCCAGGTTGGCTATCCCCATCACCATGGTCGAGCCCTGGCTGTGCTCGGTCACCCCGAGGCCGTAGAAGATCGCGCCGTTGCCGGCCTGAGCGTAGGTTCGCGCCGCCTGGCGGATGGCCTCGGCGCTGACACCGGTGATCTCAGTGACAGCTTCCGGTGAGTTTTCAGTGGCACGGATAAAATTGCGCCATTGCCGGTAGCCGTCGGTATCGCAACGCTGTTCGATAAAGGCCTGGTCTTCCAGGCCCTCGGTAATCACCACATGGGCCAGCGCGTTGATCAGGGCGACGTTGGTGCCCGGGCGTAGCGGCAGGTGCTGTGCATCTTTAAGGTGTGGGGTATTGAGCAGGTCGATCTGCCGGGGATCGGCGACGATCAGCTTGGCACCCTGGCGCAGCCGTCGGCGCATCTGCGAACCAAACACCGGGTGGGCGTCGGTCGGATTGGCGCCGATGACCAGCATCACGTCGGCATCTTTGACCGATTCGAAGGTCTGGGTGCCAGCGGACTCTCCCAGCGTCTGCTTCAAACCGTAGCCGGTGGGGCTGTGGCAGACGCGGGCGCAGGTGTCGGTGTTATTATTGCCGAATGCGGCCCGGATCATCTTCTG
>SDWN01000478.1 GCA_004195305.1 Neptunomonas sp.
GCCCTGAGCTTGTCATCCAATAGACGATGGCGCATTAAGTCGACGTTTTGCATAATGCCGGCTAGCGGATTATTTATCTCGTGCGCCATACCTGCCGCCAACCCTCCCACCGACAGCATCTTTTCGGTCTGGACCATCATCGTCTCCATCCGTACCCGCTCACTGACATCATCGATACGCACCGCCGCTCCGGTACTGCCGTTTGTCACCAGAGGGTAGATCATCACGTCAACATAACGAACCTCTCCAGCGCGCGGGACCGCGACCCGCTGGCTGGTGACCAACTCACGCTGGTTGATCGCCCTGTCGATCTGCACCATCGGTTGGTGCAAATAGGGAAAACAGTCTGCGAACAGGCGCCCCTGTGCCTGTTCGGCACTGATCCCGGTCTCCTGGGTCGCGATCTGATTCCAGTGGGTAATCAGTCCCTCTGCATTGACCCCAACGATTATCGAGGGCATGGAATCGATGATGTTCTGCATCAGCTTACGCACCTGATCCAGTTCATTGCGGGTCTGGTGAAGCTCGCTCAGATCGTGGGTGATACCGACAAAGCCGTGAAACTCTTCATGCTTGAGTTCGCCAACCGACAGGTACATGGGAAACACCGAACCATCTTTGCGCAGACCGCTGACCTCGCGGCCCACACCGATCACCTTGCGTGGACCACCGCCCAGATAGTTCTGCAGGTACTGATCGTGATGGGTCTGGTATTCGGGGGCCGCGAGGCATTTAACGTTCTTTCCGATCACCTCATCCGCGCGGTAACCAAACAGCTTTTCGGCAGCAGGATTGAACATCTCAATCAGGCCGCGCGTGTCGATGCCGATAATGCCGTCGGCGACATTGAAAACGATCGCCTGCACCCGTGCATCTTCGGTCCAGAAGTCGATCCGCTGCGCTTTGGTCTGATATTTTTTCAAGGTGGTGACAACCGCCAAAAAAACCAATAGAAGGGAGGGTGTTTATCATATTAGACGCCAATCTTGACAAGAATGGTAGGTTATGTTTTTCAACAATGCCCTCGGTTTTGGTGCTTATTATTACGCCGACCGTCTGGCTAGTGAAGAAACCAGGTCTGTAGCTCTACGTCCGTGCAGGGTGCTGTAGGCTACCCTAGGGGCGGTTAACCGTGGCTGAACATGAGGCTTGAGATTTCCCCCTCGGTCTGCTGCATCCCAAAGTAGCTGCGACCTTCGACCCTTTTAAAGCGTTCCAAAGGGCCGCGGGAGCATGTAGGGTCTTTATTTTTTCCATTCCTCTACTGATTAAGTGTCTTTCATCAGTCGCCCCGCTGATAGGAACGAAAACAGTCACTGGAGCCACGGGGCAAGCCTTACATTTGCCACTATTAACGATTAAAAGCACGCCCTTAAAACCCCTGCCAGATCTTAGCGCCGTCGGCTTAAAACCCGACCCACATAGCTCCCAAAATATAAATCCATCCCCTTTTCCACAGTCACGCTATTCGCAGCTAGCAGTCTGTCGGACTTGACCGATCGTAGCGAGGGGAAGACCGATTTGAGACAGTTTTCGAACTCTTTTGAGGCTAATAGTGGTTCTATTAAACGAGAAAGAGAGTTAAAAATGGCCAAATTCGGCTTTCCCGTAGTAGATCAGCGTTAAGTCCGACAGACTGCTAGATGAGGGGGAAGTTCTGTGCAGGCGTGTCCAGGGGTGGGGCTGTTCAGTACGTTAAGCTACAGGCAGAGGATTCGTGAGTCTGTCGAGCGTTTTTGGCTAGTCACGGGGACTGTTTTCGGGGGCAGTTACTGTGCATCGGGCGGTGGTGTAATAAAAACCCGAAAATCCCTTTCCGGGCATTTGGCCCTGAGATCACTGAAGGAGGGGAAGACCTCAGAGCCCGGTTAACGAACTCTTAGAACTTGATCTTCATGCCAGCCAGGTAACCGATGTCACTATTGTCCTCGTCGGTATCTGCGATCTCGGCGAACAGGCTGACTTTCTTCTGCTCTGGGAACTGATAGGTGACGTTGCCATACCAGCCGTTGATATCGGTTGCCGCGCCCTCTTCATCTTTATTCTGCAGTCCAAGCGCGACTTTGGTGGTCGCAGCGACAGGAAAGGCGGCAACCAGGTTGTAGACATCGGCAGTGTCTTCCATGGAGCCGTAATCGGCGCCAAAGGAAGCAAAGCCGGCGTCATAGACCGCGCTGACCGCCCAGGTATCAACGGACGCTGCCCCTGCAGCCTGGTAATACTGGTACCCGGCAGCAAGCTTGAAACCCGCCACGGAGGTTGCGACAAACAGGTCGGTAGACCGGTTGCCGTCACTGCTGGCGTTGCCTTCGGCTTCCAGATCGGTGGAGACCGAGAGATATAGGCTGTCGAACTGGGCATCGACCCGAATCACATCGTCACCGGCATCGTCATTCAGATCGAATATGTCATCCTCAACCACCGTTTCGTAGGCCTTCTCGACGCTGAA
>SDWN01000706.1 GCA_004195305.1 Neptunomonas sp.
CGGTAATCGCATACATAGCCCTACGTGAGATTGTATTCCTGTCGCTCGTCGCTGTGCTTGCAATTCCGATTGTTGAATTTTTAGCCAAGTGTCCATTTTTACTGGAATTGATCAGTACGTAGCTGATGTGGAATGAAAATAAAGTGTCATCATAGAAAGGGCTGTTTTTGGGCGTCCAGCCGTTCTGATCACCGCAAAAGTATCATCATTCTCGAACGATATGATGAAATTAAAGTTTCATCATAAAGGTCTGCTCCGCGCACTCTTGCCATAAACGGGCACTCACAAAGTGTCTCCTTTGGGGCCAAGTACTGCCAACAGGCTCCTCATGAGATCGTGGTTATCTTGCGCAGGGTTATAGGCTGATGTTGATCTCGTACAGCAGTTGTTTAACGCTCTGGCGAGCATCCATAGCCAGGATGAGGATGACTTTACCCGCTCGCTCGTCAACACGATAAAAGACTAGGTTGTGCTGATCCACCAACAACTGGCGATAATCCGTTATCCCGAGCGCCTCTAAACGATCGCTTACCGGGGCTAAACTGGGGTCGACAGCGAGTTCTGCGACACGCTGTTTAATTGAGTCACGAGCAGAAGCTGCGATACGCCCGTCATGCTTTCGCTTTAAAAACGCACAGAGCTTTTTGAGCGTGAGTCGAAAAACGGGCGTGGCAACGACCACGTAACGTTTAGAAGTCAAAGGCGTCATCCAGACTAAGTTCGCCCGTTTGCTTGAGACTGCGTTCTGACAAGTTCATCAATTTAAGTAAGGCAATCGTTTCTTGCTGCTCGTGAAATGCGGCGGCATCTTGCACTACATAGACTTCCTTCCCGTTCTGCGTCACGTGAAGAGGGGAGTCCAATTCAAGCTTATTAGCATGAGACTTGAGGTAAGAAACGGTCTGGGTATTCATGGCAGCATCCGAGTGGGCTAAATATGGACTTATTATAGCCCGACTGGCTCCGCCGGGCTAGCACCCGATTTTTTTTGGGGGGGGGAATATTAGTAATTGCTAACCGTCTGCTATGGGCCAGGGCCTGCTACCAGTAATCAGGCCGATCAACCGGTTTTTTTCTTGTTGGGACTCGATCTGGAAATTGAGACCTCTCCAGCTCAACATCATTAATGTGATGCCTAACCCAATGAGCATGGCTAGTAAGGTCATTTGACGGTAATCGATGCTTGCTAGGAGACCGAGGAATGACGACACCTATCGTCACTCCTGGAAAGTCTTGGCGAATATACGCCAGCGCTTTTTTGATGTCGGTATCATTCGTAACCACCACCACTTGATTACAGTCACCACGTACCACATCACGATAGAGATCTAAGGCGATATTGACATCGGTTTGCTTTTCTTCCAGCTTCCAGGATTCAACGCGATCTTCCTTATCCGGTGGTTTTTTGTAGCGAATGGGTGTTGATCGATCAGCAGTATAATAGCCCTTTGTGATTTCAACTGGACCGGTGTGAATTGACTCCAATGCCTGGTGATAGCGCTGCTGCGCCTGAACGGCGATAGCACCGTGGGAGGCGAAGTTGGCCTTAATGTCTGCTGTATAGTATTTAACCCTTAAAAGCCGACTTTCAGGGTTTTGAGGATGAAGAACTTCTCTATCGAAAAAGCCGTACAAGTCTAGCCACTTGTACGGTGTATGCTTGAGCCGACCATAGAAGAAGTTGTAACCATCGACGTAAACAATTGTTCGCACAGCGGCTCCAGAAATGAAAAAGCCACCCGGAGGTGGCTTTCCCTCCCTAAGCCAATTAGCGAACTAAATCACGTTGACGAAGGGGAAGTGGTGAATAAATAGTACGACTACCTAACGAGCATTGCAACTCCCGTCAAACATCGGTCTGCTCAGCGATCGCTAGTGCATCATCCAGTTCAACAATGGCTAAGTCGCGGGTTTTACCAGTAAGCTCCAGCCGGATGCGAATCCCCCAAATTTCTTTAAGTTGCAGGGGACGCTTTTGGCCTAATAGTTTGCCCTTGTTCCAAACATCTCGATCACTTCCTAGGTCGTTGAGTTGCTCTCCCATAGGTTTGCTCCTATTTATCTGAGGGCAGTAAGTATGATTCAAGCTGAGCTAAGTTGTTCTCGTAAGCGCACCAAACCAGACCGTTAGGAATAGCTTATATAACGAAGCTGTCGGATTAGACTTTTTTGAAAAAAAATCATCCCGGTTAGCGTCCGTTTCTCAAAAAATTTAACGTTTCAGCACCCGATGATCGCTATTTCTCAACCACCATCCAGTGCCATGATATTTTAAAACAGCCCTATTAGGGCCTCTCTACTGCAGGTTTACCGCGTTCTTCTGCCATTCCCCAACTGCGCACCCTGGGTAGCGATCTTTTCAATGTTGTGCACCATGCAGAACATCAACCACTGCGCATTCACCTTCTTTTTACCCCTTAACGTGAAGCGTTTAAGGCCTTTGTTGGCT
>SDWN01000355.1 GCA_004195305.1 Neptunomonas sp.
GATGGCATGAAAATCACCGGTAAAGTGGAGATTGATATCCTCCATCGGGATCACCTGTGAGTACCCCCCTCCGGCAGCGCCGCCCTTCACCCCAAAACAGGGGCCCAACGAGGGCTCGCGCAGGCAGATCGAAGCATTTTTGCCGATCTTACGCAGACCATCACCCAGTCCAATCGTGGTCGTGGTCTTCCCCTCTCCGGCGGGCGTGGGGTGGATCGCCGACACCAGAATCAGCTTACCGTCAGGACGGGACTGAACCCGTTTAAACAGCTCCAGACTGAGTTTGGCTTTATCCCAGCCATAGGGTATCAGCTCATCAGCATCGATCCCCAAAGTAACGCCAACTTCAGCTATAGGCCGTTGTTCGGCACCACGAGCGATCTCAATATCGGTAAGGGACTCAGGCTGCGTCATCATGGTTATGCTCCATTTTTATTCGAATCTAACACCCAGCTATTGCAAAGGCGAGCGCTAAAACTTAGCGCACTGCAACGCACTCCTAACAGCAAATCAGCCCTGCCGCCTGGTTAAATCCAAGACTTTGGGTCGCATCGGAAAAAGTTCACTTTTTTGCTTTGAACAATAATCAGGACTGATATTGAACACCCTGCTTAGCGTACTGACCTACGCTAGGTATAACGCACCTAATAAAACCAATCCGACCGAGACACCCTATGCGACCAGACCCTGCATTCGCCCCCTGGCTGGTTTGGCTGGACACCCAGCAGCAGACGATGCTTGAACCCTCCATCGCGCTGGCCCGGTGTCGCAGACCTGAAAGGTGGGTTGATGCTGATATTTAAAGTACTCGAAACGCTGGAGCACAGCCCCTAAGTGCCGTAAGTCGCAAGTAGTTACTATATTTATAATAACCCGGCGGGTTAATAGGTTAGCGCATGGATGCGCCAGTTGGCCAAGGCGAAGGATCGATAGGTCGGGAAATCTATCTGTCCACCAGGCTAATAATTACCGTGCCGATGAACTGCTGTGTCGTCGATTATTTCCACCAGAGGCGTCAGACAGTCACCATGCCGACCACTACAGAGCTACAAAGGGAATCAAACATCATGATGTTGATCCGTCCTATCCAACGTCACGACTGGGAAGCACTCTGGGGTCTGGCCCAACAGACCGGCCCTGGATTCACCTCGCTGCAACCCAACGAAGCCGCGGTTCGGCGCAAACTGGAATGGGCGCTGGAGTCGTTTAGCGCCCCTGAACCGCTCGCAGAAGCGCTGTATCTGTTCGTGCTGGAAGACCTCAGTACGGATCAGGTTATCGGCCTCTGTGGCATCGAGTCGGCGGTTGGCTTACGAGAGCCATGGTACAACTATCGCGTCGGCACCCTGGTGCACGCCTCGCGTGAGTTAAAAGTATATAACCCGATGCACACCCTAACCCTCAGCAACGACCATACCGGCCATTCAGAGATCTGCACCCTATTCCTGGATCCAGATTACCGCCACAGTAAGAATGGCAGCCTGCTTTCCAAGTCCCGATTTATGTTTATGGCCGAGTATCCGCAGCGCTTTACCGAAAACGTCATCGCCGAGATGCGTGGTCGGTCCGATACGCGCGGTGTCTCGCCGTTCTGGGAAGGCCTTGGCAGGCATTTCTTCTCGATGGACTTTGCCCAGGCCGATCTACTCTCGGGCCAGAATAAGGTGTTTATCGCCGAACTGATGCCGCGCAACCCAATCTATACCAACCTGCTGCCGCAAGACGCCCAGGACGCCATCGGCCAGACCCACGACAACACCACTCCGGCCCGGCGCTTGCTGGAACACGAAGGCTTTCACTACAGCGGCTACATCGATATTTTCGACGGCGGACCGCTACTGGAAGCCCGGCTGCGAAATATCCGAGTGGTGCGCGAAAGCCAGCATTACAAGGTCCAGATCGCAGAGCTGCAATGTCAGGGCAGGCCCTATCTGATCGCCAACACCCTGCTCAGCCGGTTCCGCTGCTGCTTAAGCCCTGTGACGCTGCAAGCGAATCACATCGTTACGATCACCCCGGTTATCGCTGAGGCATTAAATGTTAACGCAGGCGATACCGTCCGCATAGCACCCCTGTCTTCACCGAGAAGTGCCTGATACAAGCACATCACTGTTTATCGACGGTCGCCGGATCAACAACCATGACCCTTCTTTCAGCTCATTAAACCCAGCACTAAGCACCCCAATTTGGGCAGGCAACGCACCTACGCCAACCAGATCGACGCGACCCTACAGGAGGCTCGGCAGGCTTTTCCCACCTGAGCGGCATTACCTTCGACGCCAGCCAGCCTCGACCGATGCGTTACCCGGCCCGCCAGACCTTTGAAGCTTCGCAAGCGATTGTCCGCGCTCATCAGCTCAACAGTGCCGAGGGGGTTTGTGCCCCGCAGAATCCAGGTATGATCGATCAGGGGGGGAGGTAATCTGGAGCAGAGCATGAGTAACAGCTGAGGTCTAGGAGGCTGCACTTGCGGGTCGTGCTCAATAAACAGGAGATCGCGGCCGCTAACCCCGTCACCCAAATGAGCAACGCCCTCTTTGTCCGATTCAATCGATGGCTGGACCCGCATTACCGGAATCGCTTAGCGGCTGAAGGTCTGGCTGACCCAAAACGGCTGCTACAATCCCGCAGCTCCCTAATGAGCTAACTCAGACTCTTGGGTTGGGCGCGGCCTATCCCTTCCTGCGGTGATCGTTATCGGGGCGCTAACTGCCCCTACGCTGCTTAAAACGGGCTATCGCCCTCCTAACATAGGGTGTTTAACATGAAAATACACATCGTAATTCCGATGCGATTTTCAAGCATCCTCCCTAAGCCTGCTCTTTTCGCCGCGCATCCAACTCATCAACCACAACAGAAGATGGCGACTCCTGCAACCACAGCAACACCTCTTCGCTAGTACGAAACTTTGGAGATCCGACCCAGATTGACGACATCAGATTGGCAAGCTCCAATAGCAACTGACGGTAATGATTTGAAAACAAGCGACTACTCAATCGGGAGGCGAACCAGCGCAATACCATTTTGCGCTCTTTATCCTGATTGTGATTGACATGCTCTTTTAAATGCTCCAACAGCTTTTCAAGGCGGCGCCGATCATCTAGCGAGACATCCGCACTCATCATTACAAGCTGCAATTCAAGCCATACATCCGATAACGGCTTTAACTCCTTATCCATCATTCAACTCCACGCACATGCGAGAATCAGGTTCAAAAATCAAGTTATCTTGATTTTTGACTATTGATTGATACTAAGATTCCGTTCCCAGACTCATGCTACCTAAAAATAGCGACTAAGTGTCTGTCGGGCTTAGCTGATCGTAGCGAGGGCCTTTTGACTTTGGCCAAAGTCGATTTGAAGCAGATTTTTCGATCATCCGAGGCGATAAATCGACAGGAAAGGCGATTTACACAGCAATAGCTGCCCGTAGGGCAAGCTGCAGGGACGCAGCTTGTGAATAGCGAGCTATTTAACGAGGGTGATCGTGAAAACAAGACCAAATTCGGGTTTTCCGCAGTAGATCAGTGTTAATTCCGACAGGCTCCTAGCAGATATAGTAGACCTTCCTGCTGTGCCCTGCATCCTAACGAACTCTCAGCATCGCGCCAAGTGCCCAGCATTATCGGCAATCACAACCTTACGCAGCAGCCGCTACTCGACAGTATTACCAGAATGCCGAAGCACTGACAAGTACTGCAAAAACACTATGAACACACTCAGCTCCTGATCATATCCTACCCTATCATGGGCACCCCTATTAGTAATGGGCGTCCCGACTATTAACCTGATGGAGCTTCGACCCATGATGACGCATCCTTGCGTCTTCTATTAACGGGTTAATAGCAAGGCGCTCTCTGACGCCAGCAACCAGAAAAAAGGAGCACAGGGCTGTCATCAGCCTCATAGGAAATGACAATTACCCTAGCAGGTTGTTGAAAATCTACCTGCGTTGCCGATACGTCGTTAAAAACGACCTAAAAATGCTCATTTATAGCTATAAACTGCGCTTTTTCGGTCGTTTTTGCCTAGTCTCGGCGGCCTCGCTAACGCTTTTCAACAGCCTGCTGATATGTATTAACTTGCAAGCAATTGTTCCAGAATGTTTTTTAATGGAGCAATTCTTGGCTAAGACATCAGACTTCATGTATTAACGCTGTTGCGCAGCAAGTTGATACATGATGTCTAGGCCCCGCAAGAAGCCTGTCGTGCTTGACGCTACAACCAGTCAAGTCCGACAGACTGCGGCTAGGTACGCCCCTTAAATGCGCAGCCTCCCGCCAACCCCAGCAACTTAAAAACCATCGCCGCCGGGCAGAATCCTGTAAAAGAAGCTTGGATCATATTAGCACCAGCAAAGGCCGTGAGCCAAAGCCAGTACGGATGATGCAGCTGGGATAACACCAAACTAGCTAAAATCATACAACCTGCAAACAGGAACACCGCCTTATCAACATTCATAAACAACCCTCCGTTGAGTACCCACCAATTCAACCTTTTATGAATATTAGCAGATACTAACTTTCAAACCTACCCGTACCACAGTATCCTGAACCACTTATTTAATAACAAACCATCCGATCGACAGATATACTGCCTGTATGAGAGAGACTCTGGATGTACTCTTCCGCCGCCAACCAGCGGCCAACCTGGCTGAGCCCCCTGCTCAAATTAAGCGAGCCCTGATCCTATCCGGTGGCGGTGCGCGAGCGGCCTATCAAGTCGGCGTATTAAAAGCTGTTGCAGAAATCCTGCCCGCCAACCACCCTAACCCCTTCCCCATCATCTGCGGCACTTCGGCTGGAGCCATCAATGCTCTGGCACTGGCTTGCCATGCAGGTAATTTCAGAGAGGCGGTCATCGACCTTGAAGCCCTTTGGCAGCAGCTAACACCAGAGCAGATCTACCGGGCCGATCTCTGGTCACTGCTCAAAGGAGGGGGGCGCCTGGTAACATCCTTATTGAATCAAGGGGTCGGTCGAAAATTCCCGGTCGCATTATTAGACAACTCGCCCATCAGAGAACTGCTAGAACGGACAATTTCTTTTGACAAAATCGACGCCGCTATCAGCGAAGGCAATCTAGAGGCCGTTAGCGTTACCGCTATGGGCTATAGCAGCGGCCAATCGGTCAGCTTTTTCCAGGCCGCAGAGCACCTGAAACCCTGGCGACGTCACAATCGCATTGGCAGCAACTGCAAACTAGGCATTGAACACTTGATGGCATCCTCTGCCATACCCACTGTTTTCCCTAGCGTGCTAATCAACAGGGAATACTTTGGCGATGGTGCATTGCGACAACTCGCCCCTATCAGCCCAGCACTGCACCTGGGCGCCGAACGGGTATTTGTCATCGGTGTCAGCAGCAACCGCAACCCCGTTCATTGGGTCAAGCGACGCAGCCGCACTCGCCACTCGCCCTCGATGGCGCAGATAATGGGACACCTGCTAAACAGCGCTTTCATCGATTCACTAGAGGGCGATATTGAGCACCTCGACAGAACCAACGAACTGCTAAAATTGATTCCGGAATCACAGCGGCTAGCCGCAGGAGTCCGACTTAAGCCCGTGGACAGCCTGGTTGTCTCCCCGTCAGAAGAGCTCGACAAAATTGCCGGCCGCAACATTCGATATCTACCACGCACACTCCGCCTGCTTATGCGCACAGTAGGCGCTACAGCAAGCGGCGGCGGTGCCACCGCTGCCAGCTATCTGCTTTTTGCTGCACCTTTCTGTAAAGCGCTGATCGATCTGGGTTACAAGGACACCATGTGGGAAAGGGATAGCATCAATACTTTTTTTCAGCCAGGACCCGAGGCAAGCCCAACAGTGCAGACTGACACCGCGCTGCGCAAACCGGCCAGCTAAGAGCCGCCATCCTCAAGAAACTCACTGCGTAAGGCCCCCCTTTACGTCAAAAAACCACCACGGCGTCCCCGTACATCAACTGAACAGAAAAACGTCAATTTTGCGCCCGGCACAACGTCCATCCCTCTCACCAACAACCCCATATCTCAGCCAAACCTATAAGACATTAGGGTAACAGCAATCATCAAAAAAACTGGATAATAAACAAAAACACCATACTAACAACAAGATACATCAGAAATCACAGAGCAATAAAGTCGATCCATAGGGGTTCCACTAGAGCACTAATTCAGCTATATTCAACTACGCACCAAGACAGGCATTATATTGCACACAAGGGGAATTATACTGCCTGAGCTGATATTGACCCTTGTTACTAATCACCAAGTGCGAACAAAGACAACGCCTCGTCAAACGCATATACAGATGCGGACGAACAAAACAACAATAAAACACAGAGGAATACGAGAATGATTATTGAATGCACCTGCAATGACGGCTTTGAAGATCAATTGACAGCCGCTAATCAATACTCCATCAAAGAGTTCGGCAGCAATTCTGTATTGATAGAAAACGACAAGGGCCAAGAACGCTGGTACGGCAACCTACGCTTTGAAATTAAATTCGCTTGATTGCCCCCTATAAAGTTGCCGCAAGCGACGCGCTTGCGGCAGTTTTTTGTATCAAATCACCGCAACATCGTCCGGCAACTGTAACACCAACCCCCACTGACACGCTTTGGCCTCAGCATGTTTCTTGAAATGTGCACGTATAGGACTGCCTTTCGGTTTTTCCAAATAATACAGTAAGGTCGCAGCCTGCTGCGCGGTTATCCCCTGCTGCTCACCCCAGCCCTGCACAAACAACGCAAGGGTGTTGCTGGACCGATCAGGCAACCCCAGTGGCAGAGGCACAGTCAGATCCTCACCATCAATCACCCGCTGACAAAACTGTCGATAATTAAATTCAAAATCGCCAAATACATCAAACTTATCTTCGGTACGCAAACGAAACCAATCCGTGGCACGCCCGGCAAAATAGACCGCAGGATGACTCCACTCGCGCTCACGAGGGTGATCGGCATGCCGACAGGCCTCCTGATAAGCCGATAGCACGGCTGGTAGACCATAGTCCTGTAGATCCTTGCGCAGCAGCCCCAAAAACTCTGCAATCGTTGGCATCCATACAAACTGTTCTTTGCTACGATCGATCGCCGGCACCAACTCCTGCTCGGTGTAGCCACGCAAACTTAACGCCCATTCACGCTTAGCAATACGAATCTCGTCTTCACTCTGGAACACGCTTTTAAACTTATGCCCGTATATAGTCATAAACCGAGCAAACAGCATGTTTACCAATTGTTTAGTTACAACAGGTATCGGATCCTGGCGCTCCTGTGATCCAGGCGCAGAGTCACCAGTCGGTGTTGTTGATGTCCATGACCGAGCTTGTAATCCGCTCTCGCTTATCTTGCCGAGCACGTGTTTGATCTCTTTCACCACTGTACCCCTGTTGATCTTTAGTTGCCTGCTCTCGATACTGCTTCTTTTGGGCACCAACCCACTCGCGCATAACCCATTTCATAAAGGGTTGCTCCCAGGACTTCTTGCGCTGCCCCTGGCCCATATAATAGGCCACAAACTGATCAGCGCAGGCCAGCGAGAATTCATCGGTAATACTCTTTTTAGCCAGCAGCTGTAACGTGTCTGACTGTGGCTGCCAGTTAGGGGTGATTTCCTTAAGTTGCTGATGATGCTGCTCCTGTCTTTCAAACAACAACTGCAAATCATCTTTAGGCTTCGCCCAACCGGTACTTCCCCCAAAACTCGGGGCCGGTCCGCGAACAATCATACTGGGGGCTGCATGGGCAATGGTCGGCTCGGGCATACAGATAGAGGAACGGATAGACGCCGCCTCCGGTGAGCGACGCACACCCGCAAGACGCTCAGGATCAAGCCGCACTTCTGCCCGAGGCTCGCGCATCGGCTCGGCTGACTGGACATTTACGCCGACAACAAAATCAGCACCAACATCCAAGAGGGTTACACGAATACTGCCATTGGCTTGAAACAGGGCCTCCAATACACCCTGATCGACCAGGCTACTGGTCAGCTGCGCCAGCTTATCCTCGTCAAAAAATGGGCTAAGCGCCTGCCATTCTCGACGCCGCAAGATAAACTGCGCCTGCTCTTGGGCATTGATCACACCGTGATGACAAGCGTACTGGTAATAAACCGACAGCAGTATCGCTTCTTCGGTTCCAAAGCGACACGCTAGTGAAGGATAAAAAAGTATGGGTTGTTCAGGAAAAAGCTTGCTCATCGACTACGCTGCCCAGCCCTCATTGCTGGTGCAACACGTATGCACAGCAGCAACAAAGTCACCTTTAACAAAGCAACGAGAATACCATAAAACGGACCGATAAAGTGGCTACCGGATCCGTTTTATCGGACACCTAGCCCAGAGCCATCAAGACGTCTTGGTATCGAAATCACTGACCGCACGCAACACATCTTTACGACTGATCTGACCGACCAACTTGCCGTTGCGTAGTACTGGGAAACGACGCCGATTGCCGCTAATAAACTTCTCTGAAAGAGCGATAATATCCGCATCACTGGAGACCGTTTCAACGTCTGCAGTCATAAAATCACCGACACAACCGCCCTTTTCCTCTTCGTAATAGGTGTGCTTCAAGATAGCTTTGAGACAATCCACTTCGGATAACATGCCGATCAACTGGCCCCGATCATCAACCACCGGCGCACCAGAGACATAGGATTCAGAAAATATATTGATCGCCTGAAACAAACCCGTTTCTGGCTTAAAAGTGACCAACTGCGTGGTCATATAATCTTCAACTTTTACACTTTTCAGCATCCTAAACGCTCCTTAACAACCTGTACTACACAGGTATCAGTATTGATCTAAGAAAAGACCACCGTCTTATTTCCATGGACCAAAATACGATCCTCCAGATGCCAGCGCAAACCGCGCGCAAGCACTGATTTTTCAGCATCACGCCCCAACCTCACCATATCATCGGCACTGTCGTTATGGGTAATGCGAATCACATCCTGATCAATAATAGGGCCGGCGTCCAACTCTTCGGTAACGTAATGACAGGTAGCACCGATCAACTTAACCCCACGCTCGTGAGCCTGATGATAAGGCTTAGCACCCGCAAACGAGGGCAGAAAGCTATGGTGAATATTGATCACCTGGGACGCATAACGTAAACAAAGCTCCGGGGGCAAAATCTGCATGTAGCGAGCTAATACAATAGTGTCTATTTGATTCTGCTCAACCAGTTCAACCACGCGATCAAATGCGCTCTGCTTATCGGCGCTATCAACCGGGACGTGATGGTAGGGAATTCCATGCCACTCCACCATGCTACGTAAGTCGTCATGATTGGAGATCACACAGGGAATTTCGCAATCCAACTCCTGGGAGTTGTAACGATAAAGCAGATCCGCCAAACAGTGCGACTGCTTACTCGCCATCAACAATACCCGCTTGGGTTTTGAAGAGTCGCTCAGGTGCCAGGACATCTTGAACGATTGAGCGATGGAGGCAAATGATTCGCGTAACTCATCCACAGAAAAAGCCAGGTTACGTGCGCTAATCTCATAACGCATAAAAAACCAGCCGGTAGCACTTTCTGAATGCTGATTGGCCTCTGTAATTGAACCTCCATGACTGGAGATAAAGCTACTGACCATTGCTACGATACCAACCCGATCAGGGCACGAAATAACCAAACGATAACGGGGTTCCATAGAGAGCATGTCCAACCTGTAGCAATATAAGCACTTTAATGCGAAGAGTTTTTCGGCATTCTAGCAACATATCAAACCAAAGCTAGCCTCTATTGCCTGAAACCATGCTCAGGACCCTCAATCCGCCAAATACAGCCGATCTGTTTTGGCCGCGCAGATAAAATCGTTAATATGCAACCCCTTGAGCTTATGACTCCACCAATACACCTCAACCGCCCCCCAACGAGTGACCAGATCAGGATGATGACCCTGCTGCTCAGCCATCGCACCGACACGGTTGGTAAACGCCAGCGCATCGACAAAATTGTTAAAACGAAACGTCCGCGCAAGCTGAGATACCGCATCGCGCTGGACAAAAACCCATGCTGGCAGCTGCGACAACAATTGCTGTGCATATTGCTCAGAAAGCTTAACTGCAAGTCGATCACACGCCTGGCATTGCTGCTGGTTCAATTGAGTCATAACCACCTCTATCATCCAATCAATAAAACTTTTACCTCAAGCCTTTACACCGAGTAAAGACCGGTTTGTAGTGCCGTCAGCGGGAGACAACACACAGCCCGATAAGCCGCTCAACCCTGCTGTCGCCCGGCCTCAAGCTTTAGATAAAAGCGCGGAGGCTGTAACATATCGCGAGGGTGCTGCGAAACGCACCAAAACATCCGAGATATTTCAGGCGGCGCACACCTTGACCCTTTCCAGCTCCGACATTCTTAGTGTAAGCGATCTCAATCAACAGGCCCGGCAGTTGCTGGAGCGAAGCTTTGCGATCGTTCAGGTTGAAGGCGAAATATCCAATTTTGTTAGCCCCAGCTCTGGCCACTGGTATTTCACCCTTAAAGATGACCGCGCCCAGGTACGTTGCGCGCTGTTTCGGAACCGCTCACGATTTCTTAAGTATCGCCCTAAAAACGGTGATCGGGTGCACCTCAGGGCCAAGGTGAGCCTCTACGAAGGGCGTGGTGAATACCAGCTGATAGGCGATTACCTCGAAGCTGCCGGTAGCGGTGATCTACAGGCAGCCTTTGAGGCACTAAAACAGAAACTGCAGGCCGAAGGCCTATTCGAGTCCGAACGCAAACGCCTGCTACCCAACTTGCCGAAGCATATCGGGGTGATCACCTCGCCCACAGGGGCCGCCATTCAGGATATTCTCAGCGTGCTTAAGCGCCGCTTTCCTGCCATTCCGGTGACGCTCTATCCGGCAGCCGTTCAGGGCGATGACGCACCCCAACAATTACACCAGGCACTGGCTTTTGCCAACCGGTCGAAACTTTGCGATGTCATCATTATGGGTCGGGGCGGTGGCTCGGCCGAAGACCTGTGCGCCTTTAATGACGAAGCCCTGGCACGGGCGATCTTTAACAGCGCCATCCCGATCATCAGCGCAGTGGGGCATGAGATAGATTTCAGTATCTGTGACTTTGTTGCCGACGCCCGGGCGCCCACCCCATCGGCGGCGGCGGAACTACTCAGCCCCGATCGTGAGCAGCTAGCGCTGCAGCTACAGCAATATCAAAACAGGTTATGTCAATGGCTCCAGAACAGCCTGGCTCATCGCCAGCAGCGCTTAGATGCACTGCGGTCGCGGCTGCGCCATCCGGGCCAACGACTCCAGGAGCAAACCCAGCGACTCGATTCGTTGGAACTGCGCCTGCACCATGCCAACGCCAAACAACTACTGCGCCAGCACAACCGACTATCGCTTCTGCGAGAACGCTTAAGCGCGCAACGGCCCAATGAAATCATCGCCAGGCTGAGGCCACAACCCGGCCTGCTGCAACAGCGCCTGACCCAGGCGCTAAGGTACCAACTACAACTACTAGGCCAGCGCCTTGCGGAACAGGCGCATGCTCTGCATGCGATTAGCCCTCTTGCAACACTTGAGCGTGGCTACGCCATTGTAACGGGCAACGACCAGCAACTGCTGCAGAGCAGCGCACAGGTCAACCTCGGAGATACACTCCACACCCGACTGGCCAAGGGCTCGATACGCAGCAAAGTGACCGCCATTGAGACCCGCACCGACCTCTCACCATTCGACCCCGATTCCTAACAAGGTTGCCCTTATGCCCCGCATTGCCCGCCTGCTCATCGCCACTCTACTAAGCTTCAGCAGCCAAATGGCCCTGGCCCAAACCACGCTTCCAGACGCTCTGGCGGTTCCTGGCGGCATCGCCCACGTCCTCCTGCCTATCCGGAGCACTGTAG
>SDWN01000934.1 GCA_004195305.1 Neptunomonas sp.
TCCTTTGTGGTTAAAGCCGGGGGTAAGTCTCTGGATGCACTTGCAAGGGGAGTCTGAGGGGTGCTCGGCGGTTTAGCCGGTATGTCAGGTGCCATCCCTGCTGTCTGCGCAGCTGGCCCAAAGAGCAGGCACGAGGCGTCGCCCAGCCTTATATTTTGGTGATGAATTTTCTTTCACTAGGAGGCTGTCGGGCTTGGCCGATCGTAGCGAGGGAAATACGATTTGAGACAGATTTTTCGATCATCCAAGGCGAATAGCGGGCTATTTAACGAGGGTGATCGTGAAAATATGACCAAATTCGGGTTTTCCGCAGTAGATCAGCGTTAAGTCAGACAGCCTCCTAGGGGCCATGGCCGGATTGGTGACTTGGGAAACCGGCGTTCGCTTTTTGTGGGGCGCGCCGGCGATTATCATCGGCACCGTCGTAGGGATCGCCCTCTATCGACGGCTTAATAAACAACTTTTCCGACGTCTGGTTCTTGCCATGTTGGCCGTTTCCGGTTTGACGTTAGTTATTTGAGGAGAAATGAATGAAATTGGATTTGGATACTGTCGAAGAGGTGGCAAAGCAGCTTTATATTCGAGCTTTGAAAGTGTTGCCCGACGATATCAAAGAAGGCTTTAAGGTCTTAGATGCCAAAGAAACGGACCCGACCGGTAAAAGCATCCTGGGAACCATGATGCAAAATATTCAAGTTGCAGAGGAGACCAATAACCTGCTCTGTCAGGACACGGGAATCCCCATTTATAACGTCACCATCGGGCGCGGTATTGAGGTGGACGGCAATGCCATGAAGGACGCCATCCGACGCGGCTGTAAAAGGGCCACGCAAGAACACCCCTTGCGCTCGTCGGTGGTGCACCCCATCACGCGCGAGAACGAACACACCTCAGGTGGTCGACGGGTGCCGGTTATTGGCATTGATTTTTCTGATCGCGATGAGGAATTACTGATCGATATGGTGCCGAAGGGATCGGGCTCAGAGAACGGCTCATTTCTGAAAATGTGTATCCCTGCGGATGGTATTAACGGCGTCAAAGCCTTTGTCATCGATATGGTGTTGGAAGCCGGTGGCAAGGTTTGTCCGCCGACCATCGTCGGGGTCGGTATTGGGGGGACATCTGATCTGTGTATGAAGATCGCGAAGGTCGCTTCGACCAGGCCTTTGGGTTCGGTCTGCGATGACCCTGATGGCGCGGCCCTGGAGCGCGAGCTTTCCGAAGCAGTGAATAGTCTGGGTATTGGGGCGCAAGGCCTGGGTGGTGATAGCACGGCTTTCGCGGTGCATGTTGAGACCGCGGCAACCCATATCACCATGAACCCGGTGGCTATTAATATCATGTGTAATTCGGCAAGGCGTGCCCGGGCGACGTTTACGCCCAGTGGCGTTGAATTTGGGTTTTAGGGAGCAAAAATTATGGCACATTATGAAATCAGCATGCCCTGCACGGAAGACGATATCCGCCAATTGAAGGCCGGTGACACGGTAACTTTGCAAGATTGGCTTTATGGCATCCGCGATGCCACGCAAATTCATATGTTTGATCATGATCGGAAAACGAGCCTTGATTTGAAGGGCCATGCGGTTATTCACACGGCACCGAACGTTAAAAAAGTCCCGGTCTCAAACGCCTGTCCGACTGGATATGAGAGCGTATGCATCGGCACTACCACGTCCATGCGAATGGAGCGCTTTACGAAACCTTTGATGGATCGCGAAGGGGTGCGAATGATCATCGGTAAGGGTGGTCTTGGCGAAGAGTCGCGCGTCGCTTTTAATGAACTTGGGGGTGTTTATCTGGCTATTGTTGGCGGCACGGCAGCCCTTGAGACGACTTGGATTGAGCAGATCACCGACATTGATATGGATGACCTCAACCCGGAAAGCCTCTGGCAATTCAAGATTAAGGATTTCGGGCCGCTGCTGGTCGCCATGGATAGTCACAAGGCCAGTCTTTATGACAAGGTCAAAGAGACCACTGCAAAACGCCGCGTTGAGGCATTGAAGAAAATGGGAGTGCCTGTATGAGCTCTTGCGATATATAAACGATTGAAACTGACGTCCTCATCCCTTGGCTCCGGCGGTGCCGGATTTTTTGCGGCGTTGCATATTTTGTAAGGCGCTCCGGATCTTGACGTTACTGTCGCGGTTAAGGCGTTGGTGCATGGATACCTCGTTGAAGAATTCTGACGTAGAATGTTGCCCTTCTAAATGGTCGGCGACCCTACATGCCCAGCAAACACAATGAAGCTCGTCGACACCACATCCCGAAGATGAAGTTCCAAGTAAAGAACTGGGCCGAGTATGAAACAGGGCTTTGATCTGTACCAGCCAGAATGGACACTTACCTAAGCGACATATTGTGATTCAAACTCTTCTGGGCTGAGATAGCCCAAAGCACTGTGCCTTCTGGTTCGGTTGTAATCAACCTCAATGTATTCGAA
>SDWN01000943.1 GCA_004195305.1 Neptunomonas sp.
GACTTAGTCTTAAAGGCTCAGCAGGATGCGAGCCAGGATCTGCTCCGCAATGAACTGATCGATCAGCTTCTGGATCATCACGGCACCGGCCGGGTGCTGTTTCGAAACACCCGCGAGCAGGTCAAGGGATTTCCCGGACGGGTGCTGATTCCGCACCTACTGGAGTCCTCTGCGAGCGTTACCGAGACGCTGCAAAACGGCTCGCTACGCGAGCAGCTGCATCCCGAGAAGCTGTTGGGCGAAGGCTGGCTTAGCATCGACCCCAGGATCGAGTGGCTGCAACGCTGGCTGTTGGCAGAGTCGCAGGACAAGGTGTTGCTGATCTGTGCCGATATGAGCACCGCGCAGCAGCTCGAAGAGTTCCTGCGGTTGCGGGTCGGGCTGCGCAGTGCGGTGTTCCATGAGCAGCTTAGCCTGGTTAACCGGGATCGGGCGGCGGCCTATTTTGCCGACCCGGAATATGGGGCGCAGGTGTTGGTCTGTTCCGAGATCGGCAGTGAAGGGCGTAACTTCCAATTTGCCCACCAGTTGGTGATGTTCGATCTGCCACTCAACCCGGATCTGCTGGAGCAGCGCATTGGCCGCCTGGACCGGATTGGTCAGACCGATCGGGTCGAGATTCACCTGCCTATCTGTCGTAACAGCGCCAGCCATCACCTGATGCGCTGGTTGCATGAGGGGCTGGATGCATTCCTGAGTCCCTGTCCCTACGGGCATCTGTTGCTGGAGCAGCAGCGTGAGCAACTAGAAACGCTATTGCTAGAGCCTGACGAGGTGAGGTTTGCGACATTCGTCGAGGATACGCGTCGCCAGGCGGATACGCTGAAGCAGCATCAGCACCAAGGGCGTGACCGGCTGCTGGAGCTTAACTCGTGCCGTGAGCAACCCGCGCAGCAGGTTTTGGCATCGGTATTGGAGACCGAAGATGAGGGTGCGCTGCGCCAGTTTCTGGAGGCCTGCTTCGATCATTTTGGTGTGGATCAACAGCCCGATACGGAGCACAGTCTGATCCTTTATCCTGGGGATCACATGCGTTGCAGCTTCCCGGGCTTGCCAGAGGATGGCTTGACCGCCAGCTTTAACCGCCAACAAGCGCTCGAGCGCGAAGATATAGCGTTTTTTACCTGGGAGCATCCGCTGGTACGGGGGGCCTTCGATCTGATCACCGAGGATGATGTCGGTAATACCGCGATCTGCACGCTGAAGCTTCCAGGCATCAAGGCGGGCACGTTGTTGCTGGAATGCTTGTTTCAGCTGCATTGTCCTGCACCCAAAGGGTTGCAGATTCCGCGTTACCTGCCCAGTGGCGGTTACCGGCTGCTGCTGACGGCTGACGCTAAAGATTGCAGCGCACTGATTAGTGCGGATCAGCTCACGGCAATGGCGAAGCATCTGCCGTACCCGGCCGCTAAAAATCTGATTAAACCTCTGCGGGAGCCGATCACGCAGCTGTTGGCGGTGGCGGAGCAGAAGGCGCTGCAGCAGTTGCCGGCGCTGATTGCGCAGGCACAGGTGCAGATGAACGCATTGCAGCAGCCACAACTGGAGCGGTTGCAAACCCTGGCCCGGGTTAATCCCTCCATCCGTAATGTTGAGATCGAGCAGCAGTTGCAGCTGATGGAGGAGCTTGAGCACAGTATCGATCGCAGCTTGTTAAAACTCGATGCGATACAGGTGCTGGTAACCACTTGATCTGCACGCTGCACCCCTAGTGCTCGGGGCTCCTGGTTTCGTGCGCGCGCTCAGGCCCTGTCGTCCGGTTTAGCGCCGCCGCGAGCCAGGGCGTTGTTTTTTGTTCTGGGGTCGGGATCCTGGATGGCGTGATTGGGGCTTTTGGGGCGTATCTGTAGTCGCGGCCAGGTGGACCTGCTCGGTGCGTGACTGCCCCGGCTGCAACGACTCCAGCGTCCAGCTGCCGATGGCCACCCGCACCAGACGCAGTGTTGGAAAACCAACAGCGGCGGTCATTCTGCGCACTTGACGATTGCGTCCCTCACGAATTTTCAGTTCTATCCAGCCGGTGATGTCGTTCTGGCGCTGGCGTATCGGGGGTACCCGAGGCCAGAGTGCGGAGGGCTCTATGCGCCGGCACTTGGCGGGTCGGGTCATCCCATCTTTTAATACAACCCCTTTGGCTAACCGATCGATCGCAGCATCGGTAATCGCCCCTTCGAGTTGTACCCAGTAGGTTTTTTCCAGTTTAAATTTAGGATCACACACCTGCTGCTGCAGCTTGCCATCGTCGGTTAATAGCAGCAGTCCTTCGGAGTCGTAATCCAGCCGTCCTGCGGCATAGAGTCCGGGCTGGCGGATAAATTTTGCCAGGGTGTTGCGGCCTTCGGGGTCGGTAAACTGGCAGAGTACCTGAAAGGGTTTGTTGAATAAGACGATCTTGGCCATGGTGTCTCCTGAGCGGGGCCTCACTGTAGTCATGTGTGGCAG
>SDWN01000241.1 GCA_004195305.1 Neptunomonas sp.
AGATGTGTATAAGAGACAGCTTTATTGTAATTCTGTGGGCGATCCTGATGGTGTGAGTAGTGATTATCTGAGGGTGTCGAGTGCGGCTGGTCGTAATTGGCACTGTAACTGGCATCGTAACTGGTATCGTAGCTGGGATTGTATTCAGGTGCGGCCGTTGCTTGTTGAGGCTCGGGCTTGGGGATGAAGTATTGTTGCTCCAGGCCGCTCAGCGTGGACAGTTGCTGGCGCATCAGCTGTTTGAATACAGTGCCTGGGATTTTGTTGATCAGCGGCATGGCCAGGGCGCTGAGGCGCGCGCGGCCTTCGCCGCTGCTCAGGTCGATCCCTGCGGAGAGGCTATCGAACATAAAGTCCGAAAGGGGGGTGGCGGTGTTGATGCGCAGGTTGAATGCGTCAGCCCCCTCGTCGCGAACCATGCTGTCGGGGTCTTCGCCATCGGGGAGGAATAGAAAGCGTGCCTGGCGGCCATCCTCCATCAGGGGCAGGGCGTTATCGAGTGCTCGCTGCGCCGCTTTGCGGCCGGCATTATCGCCGTCGAAGCAGAAGATGACTTCAGGCATCAGCTTAAAGAGCCGTTTGAGGTGATGTTCGCTGGTGGCGGTGCCCAGGGTGGCGACGGCGTTATTGATGCCAAACTGAGCCAGGGCGACGACATCCATGTAGCCTTCGACGATCAGTACCCGATTCAGCTCGCGGTTGGCCTGGCGGGCCTGGTAGAGCCCGTAGAGCTCTTCGTGCTTTTTGAATGTGTGGGTTTCCGGCGAGTTCAGGTACTTGGGTTTTTCGTCGGTCAGTACTCGTCCGCCGAAGGCGATCACACGGCCGCGCATGTCGACAATCGGGAACATGATGCGGTCGCGGAAGCGGTCGTAGCACTTTTTTTCGTCGGGTTTTTGCACCACCAGGCCCGCTTCGTCGAGGGCGCTCTGATGCTCGTTGCCAAGTTTCTTCAGCAGGTTGTCCCAGCCGGGTGGGGCATAGCCGATGCCGAACTGTTTAGCGATGGTGCCGCTGAGTCCGCGCAGTTTGAGATAATTGACTGCTTTGTCGCGTTCGGGATGGTTGCGTAGCTGTTCCTGGTAAAAGTCGTTGGCATGCTGAAGCAGGGCGTAGCTGCGTTGGCGTTGCTTGTCGCGCTGAGTGTTTTCATTGGCCTGGGCGGGGATTTCTAGTCCGTGGCGTTTGGCCAGGGTTTCAATCGCTTCGCGAAACTCAAGGCGATCGTGTTCCATGACAAAGCCCAGGGCGTTGCCGCCGGCGCCGCAGCCAAAGCAGTAGAAAAATTGTTTTTCCGGATTGACGCTGAAAGAGGGCGATTTTTCCTTGTGAAACGGGCACAGGCCTGAATAGTTACGTCCGGTGCGCTTGAGTTGAACGCGCTCTTCGATCACATCGACGATGTCGGTCCGATGCAGCAGGTCATCGATAAAGTCTTGTGGAATACGTCCGGCCATCGGGCTCTCGGTTGCATGGCTGCCGATGTGCAGCGGCAGTTGTTGTAAATGAGTGCGCCCCGGCCTTTTTCAGGACAGGGGTGGGGTGCGGTTAGGCGGGTCGTTCTCTGTTGTTGTGGCTCAGGTAAATTGAGCTTAGCTGAGCTTACCCTTGATCAGTTTGCTGACCGTTGCCATATCGGCACGGCCCTGCATCTGGGGCTTTAATATCCCCATGATCTGCCCCATATCTTTCATTGAGTTGGAGCCGGTAGCGCTGATCGCTTGATCGATCAACTGGTCAATCTCTGTGTTTGATAGCTGGGTAGGAAGAAACTGTTTAATCACCTCCAGTTCTTTCTTCTCCACCTCAGATAGATCATCACGCCCTGCGGCGTCAAACTGGCTGATCGAATCGCGACGCTGTTTCTGCATTTTATCCAGAACAGCGAGAACTCGAACATCATCCAGGTCGATGCGTTCGTTGACTTCAATATCTTTTATGGCTGCCAGCATTCCGCGCAACGTCTTCAGGCGGTCCTTGTCTTTGGCTCGCATGGCGTCTTTCTGAGCTTGTTTTAGTTCAAGCTTGATGGCGCAATCGGTCATAGTGCTATGCCTGGCAGAATGATATTGAAGGCTTGCGTGATCTTAAGTCTGTTGGTTACTAATCAGAAAGCAATTAGTGCCTAGTACAGACGTACGCGACGGTTGTTCTCGCGTGAGACCTTTTTAGCGTGACGCTTGACGGCTGCTGCTGCCTGGCGCTTACGAACTGTTGTGGGCTTTTCGTAGTGCTCACGAGCACGCACTTCGGCCAATACACCAGCTTTCTCACAGGCGCGCTTGAAACGACGCAGAGCGATATCAAACGGTTCGCTATCACGGACTTTTACACTTGGCATTGTTTTACCTTAAGTTAACGATATTAGCGTTATCTGCCAGCGCATCGATCAGTCGTTACGC
>SDWN01000357.1 GCA_004195305.1 Neptunomonas sp.
CCTGTGACGCGGAGCACCTGGTCAACTTTGCGCGTAGCCGGGGCATTGTTCAGGCTCCCCTGGAGAGCACTGAGTATTATCACGCCCGGATCAAGGCCGCTTACCACTGGTGGGCACGTGGCGGTCGCGCCTCGACCATGGCCGCAGTAATGGTTGACGCCTTCGGGGCCGATAGCGAGGACGGTCGCCTGGTCGCAACGGCCTGGGCAGGGTTGGGCGTGGTAAGGGTGGGCAACCAGGGCGCGCTGTTGCCCGACCAGTGCCGGGAGTTCGTCTTCGACAAAGGGCTTGAAACGTTTGCGTTGGGTGATCCGGGGCAGTTGCGTGGCCATGCCCTGTTCCAGCCCGAGAATCAGGTGCTCATGGATTTTGTCTGCGGCCAGAAAGGGGGTTTGCCAGTAACTTTTTTCGACTCGATAGCTATTGATCAGTACCAGCTCTGCAACGCCGAGGGTGGCGCATGACTGGAAGATCCGTTTCAGCATCTTGGGTCGCGGCAATGCCAACAACAGGGTTAGCGGCAGTTGCGGAGGCGACGCCTGGTCCAGCTGGACCTGTAACTCTAAAAACTGGTCGTCGAGACGGGTGATCTCACCGCGCCCCATTAGTCCGTCGAGCAAGCCCACTCGCAGGCTGTCGCCGGGGCTTGCCCGATGGATGTTGCGTACATGCGCATGGCGGCGACCAGTGATGCAGACACGATCGGGGCCAATAAAGTCAGGCTCGGTGAGCAGGAGTAGATTCATGGCGGCGATGCTAGCACGAAGGCTGAAAAATTACCGAAACCAGTGGCTAGGTTGAAACCCGACCCACAAAGTTTCACTCTGACAGAACCCTCAGGGGGTTATCTATGTCGGGATGACACACCCAAAAAACCAATATTCCTTCGTGGATTAGGGTTGTTTTCGATCAGGGTGCTGCATGCGTCAGGCTGAAGCCCGACCCACAAGGATGTGGGGCCTGAAATGCAGCAATTTTAGACCGATCCACAAAAGAGAGATGCAGGCTGGGAGGTGTTGGTTTATGTGGGTCGGAATTTATTCCGACATCGGTGCTGCATGCGTCAGGTTGAAACCCGACCCACAAAGTCCGATATTTATTTGTGGGTCGGAATTTATTCCGACATCGGTGCTGCGTGCGTCAGGTTGAACCCCGACCACAGGTGTGCTGCAAGGTCGGAATCTAGACCGACCTGGATTCCAGCTGGCGTCGGGCTCAATCGTTGAGGATAAAGATCACCAGTCGCTTGGGGCCGTGGGCACCCATCTGCAGTTTCTGCTCGATATCGGCGCTGCGCGAGGGGCCGGTGATCATATTGACCGTGCGGGGCCAATTCTCGTCGCGCTCGCGCACTTTCTGCCACGCGGCCTCATAGTGGCCGACGATGGTTGAGCGGTGGAGGAGTACCAGGTGGATGTCGGGCAGAAAGTTGAGGGTGGTGGGGCTGTCGCTGCTCGATAACAGCATCAGCGTACCGGTTTCGGCGATCCCGGCAAAGGAGCTGGTGAGGCTGATAATATCGCCGGCTCGGGCAACCCGCTGCTGGATGTCGATGCTGACCGGCCATGCCAGCGCGGTCAGTTCGGGTGAGGAGGCTTGCACCAGTTGCTGCAGTTGTTCCTTAGCCATAAGGGCTGCGACCCGCTCGGGCAGTTGCTCAAGGGTCTCTAGTTCATGCAGCTCGGCTGCGGCTTCGGTGGCCATCGTTTTGAATAGCTGGACCTGGGCCTCAAAGGGCAACTGGCTGCGGGCGGGGATGCAGTTGGCGCGATGCGCACGGATGCGCTCGCGGGCGTTGGTCAGCGCGTCACCCTGGAGTTCGCCGCGGCCCAGGCCGTTGCGGATATTGCTGAAAATCTGATCGCGGGAGCTGCTCATGTTATTTCCCCTCCGGCTGCTGTGGCGTATTGGATGATGCGGACGCTCCAGAGCGCTGCTGTTTTTTCCACTGGTCCATAAAGGTGCCGCCTTCAGGGGCTGGCAGATCACGCCAGGCGGTCCAGCCGTTAGCGAGGGGCAGGGCGCGAATCTTGCCTTTTTTGCCAGCGATCAATTTAAGCCCGAAGCTGCTGCTGCGCGCCAGCCAGCGATACAATTTAGGGCTTCGGGCAAATTTAGCCCAGATCCCCAGCCCGAAGCGAAACCCCTTGGGGGATAGGTGGCGTTCGAACTCGCGCTCGCGCCAGTGGCGCATCAGTTTAGGCAGCGGGATCTTCACCGGGCAGACCGATTCACACTTGCCGCAGAAGGTCGAGGCGTTGGGCAGGTGGCCCGCCTGGTCGATGCCGATCAGCTGGGGGGTGAGTACCGAGCCCATCGGCCCGGGGTAGACCCAGCCGTAGGCATGGCCACCGATGGCGCCGTATACCGGGCAGTGATTCATGCACGCCGAGCAGCGGATGCAGCGCAACATCTCCTGGAAGTCGCTGCCGATCATCTCGCTACGACCGTTGTCGAGCAGCACCACATGAAACTCCTCGGGACCGTCCTGATCGCCTTCCTGACGGGGACCGGTGGACAGGGTGTTGTAGACGGTGAACTCCTGGCCGGTGGCTGAGCGCGCCAGCAGGCGCAGGAACAGAGTCATATCTTCGAGTGTGGGGACCACCTTGTCGATGGTGGTGATCACCACGTGCACCCGGGGTAGGGTCTGGGTCAGGTCGCCGTTGCCCTCGTTGGTGACGATGATCGTGCTGCCGGTTTCGGCTACGCAGAAGTTGGCACCGGTGATGCCGACATCGGCCGCGACAAACTGCTTGCGGAGCATCTCGCGCGCCTCCTGCATCAGCTCGGCGGGATCTTCGGTGCGCGGGGTGTCGTGCTTTTCGGCAAAGATGTCGCTGACATCAGCGAGATTGAGGTGGATGGCAGGGGCGATGATGTGGCTGGGGTGATCGCCGCGCAGCTGCAGGATATATTCGCCCAGGTCGGTTTCTACCGGTTGTACGCCATTGGCTTCGAGGTAGTCGTTGAGGTTGATCTCTTCGGAGACCATCGACTTACCCTTGGTGACAGTCTTGGCGTCGGCTTTTTTACAGATATCCAGAATCGCTTTACGCGCTTCCTCGGCATCGCGGGCCCAATGTACCTGGCCACCCTGCTCGAGTACTTTAGTCTCGAACTGTTCGAGATAGAAATCCAGGTTTTGAATCACATGGTCTTTGAGGTCGCGCGCCTGGTCGCGCATCTGCTCAAACTCAGGCATTCGGGCGACAGCCTGAGCGCGTTTTTTCGGGAAGCCTTCGCGTAGGTTGCCCAGCGCTTTTTGCAGTGAAACATCCTGCAGGGCGATCTTGGCACTCTGTTTGAATTCGGGGCTATGGATCTGCATGCTCAGACCTCCTGCGCCAGGTGATAGTTTTGATCGGCTTGACTGGCGCCGATGGCGGGGGTGCTGGTCATGTTGGCCAGGACCTCAACGATGTGGCGAACTTCCAGTTTGGCGCCTTCGCGTTGCAGCTTGCCGGCCATATTGAGCAAGCAGCCCAGATCGCCGCCCAGCAGCAGCTCGGCACCACAGGCTGTGGCGTTAGCCGTTTTGTCGCTGACCATGCGGTTGGAGATGTCGGGATATTTGATGCAAAACGTCCCCCCGAAGCCACAGCAGGTTTCGGACTCTTCCATCTCGACCAGTTCAACCCCGTTGACGTTGCCCAGCAGTTGCCGGGGCTGCTGTTTGATCCCCAGTTCGCGGAGTCCGGCGCAGGAGTCGTGGTAGGTAGCTTTCTTCTTGGGCCGGGTTGTGGTGCTGGTCTCGTGCGCGGCGATGAGCGCGTTAAGGTGCAGTACGTCGGTCAGAAAGGAGGTGATCTCATATGCGCGTTGGGCCAGCTGCTCGGCGCGTGCGCGGTAGGGGTCATCGGCTGCAAACAGCTCGGGGTATTGGTGGAGCATGCCGATGCAGGAGCCAGAGGGGCCTACCACATATTCATAACCCTCAAAGCTATCGATCACGTTGCGGGCGATCTCGGCGGTGGAGTGGCGATCGCCCGAGTTGTAGCTGGGTTGGCCGCAGCAGGTTTGAGTATCGGGGACATCGACCCTGCAGCCAGCCAGCTGCAGCAGTTTCACCGTGGCAAAACCGACGCTGGGGCGGAACATATCGACCAGGCAGGTTACGAACAGTCCGACCCTTGGCGAAACGGGGGGCGAAGCCGTCGGTGAAGCAGGCTGTGACGTGGTTGAGGCGGTGGTCATGGTGAGATCCCCGGTAGCGGTTGATTTGTTGTTGTGGCGCTACTGTAAAGCAAGTAGTGATTGGGGCTAAAATAAAAGCCTAAACTGGTCTGACCAAACGGGTCTGACACAAGCTGTGAGACGAACATGGAATCTAATCAAGGCAGCGTGCTTGCAGCCGCGCCGTACTCCGCGGATAACCGTAGCCGCACTGAGCCGCTGGCGCAGCAGATCGCCGCTACGCTGCAGGGCTCTATCCTCAGGGGGGATATTCGTCCGGGTAGCCGGTTGCCCTCACAGAGGGTAATGGTAGATCAGTATCAGGCCTCGCGCGCGTCGGTGCGCGAGGCGATCACGCTGTTGCAGGCCAGCGGCTTGGTTGAAACCCAGCATGGCGGCGGCAGTTTTTGCCTGAACCTGTTAGCGCCTTTTTTTGACAAGGTCGGTGAGGAGCGGCCCGGGTCCCATCAGTCGTTGCCGGTTCAGGTGCTGGAGATGCGCGAGGTGCTGGAGGGGGAGGCGGCGTATTATTGTGCCCTGAGAGCCAGTGCCGATGAGTTGGACCTGCTCAGGCTGGAGTACCTGCGCATGAGTGCGCGTAACCGGGAGACGAATACGTTGCGCCAGGCTAAGGCAGATCTGACCTTTCATATGCAGATCGCAGCCAACTGTCATAATCTGTTGTTGGTCTCGATCAGCCAGATCCTCTACAGCCGCTATTTTAATGCGATCTATGACGTGTTGTCGCAGGCCTTCAAGAAGCGCGGGCGTTATCCCGAGCAGATCGGTGCCCAGCATCAGCAGATCTATCAGGCGATCATCGCGCGGGACCCGGATGCAGCGCGAAAAGCGGCGCGCGAACACATCACCTATACCCGAGGATTGTTGCTCTCCTGAGTCGCGACGGGGCTGCGCTTCTTGTGCGGTGCATCAGCGGGCTGCTAGAATACGGGCCTAATTTTGTCGCGCTCGTCTTGGGTGTCGATCCGTGCTGTAACTCTTTTTACCTTAAGGTTTACCTTAAGTGGCCTTTGGTAGGGGCCACCACTGAGAAAAGGATTTGAAATGCCTGTTATAACCCTCCCCGACGGCAGTGACCGTCAGTTCGATCATGCAG
Source organism: Neptunomonas sp. (assembly GCA_004195305.1). GTDB lineage: Bacteria > Pseudomonadota > Gammaproteobacteria > Pseudomonadales > Balneatricaceae > Motiliproteus. Next base: position 5,294 of record SDWN01000357.1, read on the forward strand.
TGTCGGTTTATGATGTTGCCGCTTCAATCGGTGCCGGCCTGGCCAAGGCGGCCCTGGCGGGTCGGGTTGATGGCGAGCTGGTGGATACCAGCCATGTGATGAGTCGGGACAGCAAGCTGTCGATCATTACGGCGCGTGATGAGGAGGGGCTGGAGGTGATCCGTCACTCTTGTGCTCACCTGATGGCGATGGCGGTACAGGAGCTGTTTGCCGGGGCACAGGTCACGATCGGTCCGACCATTGAAAATGGTTACTATTACGATTTTGCCTACGAGCGTGGGTTTACACCGGAAGACCTGTTGGCGATCGAAAAGCGGATGAAGGCGCTGGTCAAGGCTAACTTACCGATCACGCGTTCGTTGATGAGTCGTGATGAGGCGGTCGAGTTTTTTAAAGCCAAGGGCGAAAGCTACAAGGTTGAGCTGATCGAATCGATCCCGACTAACGAGGATCTGTCGTTCTACCAACAGGGTGATTTTATCGATCTGTGCAGGGGCCCGCATGTGCCCAGTACCGGTCATATCAAATCATTCAAATTAATGAAGGTTGCGGGTGCTTATTGGCGCGGAGATTCTAAAAACGAGATGCTGCAGCGGATCTACGGTACCGCCTGGGCCGACAAAAAGGCGCTTAAAGAATACCTGTTCCGGCTGGAAGAGGCCGAGAAGCGCGATCACCGCAAGTTGGGTAAGCAGTTGAATTTGTTCCATCTGCAGGAAGAGGCGCCGGGAATGGTGTTTTGGCATCCGCATGGTTGGACCCTGTATCAGCAGATCGAGAGCTATATGCGCGCCAAGCAGGTTCGGCATGGCTATCAAGAGATCAGAACCCCGCAGGTGGTAGAGCGTACGCTGTGGGAAAAGTCTGGTCACTGGGACAAGTTCTCCGAACAGATGTTTACGACCCATTCTGAAAGCCGCGATTTTGCCATCAAGCCGATGAACTGCCCCTGTCACGTGCAGGTGTTTAATCAGGGCCTGCGTTCCTACCGTGATCTACCGCTGCGTTTGGCCGAGTTTGGTTGCTGTCACCGCAATGAGCCCTCCGGAGCGCTGCATGGCATCATGCGGGTGCGCGGTTTCGTGCAGGACGATGCGCATATCTTCTGTGCAGAAAAGGCCATTCAGGACGAGGTGGCGCGTTTCATCGATTTCCTCCATGAGGTCTATAATGATTTCGGCTTCACCGACGTGATCTATAAGCTATCTACCCGCCCCGATGAGCGGGTGGGTTCGGATGAAAGCTGGGACAAAGCGGAGAAGGCGTTGGGTGATGCGCTGGATACGGCTGGTTTAGACTGGGATACCCTACCGGGTGAAGGTGCTTTCTACGGACCGAAAATCGAGTTTTCACTCAAGGATTGTCTGGGGCGGGTGTGGCAGTGCGGCACCATTCAGGTCGATTTTTCGATGCCGGGGCGGCTGGATGCGCAGTTTGTTAACGAGGCGGGTGAGCGGGAAACACCGGTGATGCTGCATCGGGCGATTTTGGGCTCGTTTGAGCGTTTTATCGGCATTCTGATCGAAAACTATGCCGGGGCGATGCCGGTCTGGTTGTCACCCGTGCAGGCGGTGATTCTCAATATTACCGATAATCAGGCGGAATTTTGCCGTGAAATCGAACAAACCATGAAAGATCGTGGATTTAGAGTCCGTGCGGACTTGAGAAACGAGAAGATCGGCTTTAAAATCCGCGAGCATACAATTCAAAAGGTTCCTTATCAGCTTGTCATAGGCGATAAGGAAGTTGAATCCAAGACTGTGACCGTACGGCTTAGAACCGGTGAAGATCTCGGTTCCATGTCCATTGCTGCCTTTATCGATTTTTTGGCGCAAGACATTGCACGTAAGGGTCAGGTCGAACAGGAGAGTTAACCGATTAAAAAAAATAGCAAGGGCGCGAGCAAAAAGGCCATCATCAATGAAGCGATTGAGGCTAATGAAGTTCGCCTAGTAGGCGCCGAGAGTGAGCAGTTGGGTATTGTTACCCTTGAGGATGCGCTCCGCGCGGCACAGGATGCATCGATGGATCTGGTGTTGATCGCGCCCGATGCCGAGCCGGTAGTCTGTAAGTTAATGGACTACGGCAAACATATTTTTGAAGCGAAGAAGCAGAAAGCTGTCCAGAAAAAGAAGCAGAAGCAGACTCAAATCAAAGAGATGAAGTTCCGTCCAGGAACTGAAGAAGGGGATTATCAGGTAAAGCTGCGCAACCTGGTACGTTTCCTTGAAGCGGGCGATAAGGCCAAAGTGTCTTTGCGTTTCCGTGGTCGTGAGATGGCCCACCAGGAGTTGGGTATGCAGTTGTTGAAGCGGGTCGAAGCTGACCTGGTCGAACTGGGTACCGTTGAACAGCATCCGAAGATGGAAGGTCGTCAGATGATCATGGTGATAGCGCCCAAAAAGAAGAAGTAACCCGTCTTCGTTTAAGGTCCGTCGTGCTGTTGGTATGAGCTGTTTTTAATTAGCAGTTTCAGCAACAGAGCTACGGGCTTTTGCTGTTTTGATCGCTAAGATCGGAGCGGTAGAAGGAAAGGGGTTATATAGAAACCAACGAATGCGTGGAGTGAGTTTGTTATGTCTAAAATGAAAACCCACAGCGGTGCTGCAAAGCGCTTTATGAAAACCGCTAACGGCTTTAAGCGTAAGTCCGCTAACAAAAGTCATATCCTGACCAAGAAAACCACTAAGCGTAAGCGTCAGCTGCGCGGCACTTCAGCGGTTCACGCTTCTGATGTTGCTCTGGTTAAGCGCATGTTGCGCCAGTATTGATCCGGTTTTTGATTAGTTAGTTAAAAGGATACTATTATGCCTCGCGTAAAACGTGGTGTTGTCGCTCATCGTCGTCACAAGAAAATGCTTAAACTGGCCAAAGGTTACTACGGAGCTCGTAGCCGGGTATTCCGTGTAGCCAAGCAAGCGGTCATTAAGGCCGGTCAGTATGCTTACCGCGACCGTCGTCAGCGTAAGCGTCAGTTCCGTGCTCTGTGGATCGTTCGTATCAATGCTGCTGCCCGTATCAACGGCATGTCTTACAGCCGCTTTATTGCGGGTCTGAAGAAAGCTTCGATCGAAATCGATCGTAAGGTTTTGGCTGATCTGGCTGTGCATGAGAAGGCGGTATTTAGTGCAATCGTTGAGCAAGCCAAGGGTGCCCTGGCCTAATCAACGCGATTGACACTTGATCGCAGGGCGGTGCCGATTGGTGTCGCTCTTTGAATAGGGGAAGGGTGCGAACTCTTCCCCTGTTTTTGTTTATACCGTTTTGTTTTTACGTTTTATTTATATAGTTTGTAGATAAAACAGATAATTTCTAACAATGAGCCTGGCCGTTGCCGGTCACGGCTTGTTGTTGATGTTTAGGGTGGTGTAGCGCCGCCCCAGGGTAAGTCGGAACCGAAGATGGAAAACCTAGACCGCCTGTTGGCCCAGGGTAAAGAGGCCGTAGACAACGCCACCGACGCAGCTACGCTGGGTCAGGTGCAGGTGCAGTACTTGGGTAAAAAGGGTGAGCTGTCTCTGCTTCGCAAAGGGTTGGGAAAGCTGTCCGCCGAAGAGCGGCCTAAAGCGGGTGCTTTGATCAACGAAGTGATGGAGCAGTTTCTTGAGCATCTGAATGCGCGTAAAGAGGGCTTTGCGGTAGCAGCGCTTAATGCCAAGTTGGCTGCCGAGACCATCGATGTGACCCTGCCGGGGCGCGGTCAGCAAAGCGGCGGGCTGCATCCGGTGACCCGGACCCTGGAACGGATCGAGCGTTTCTTCAGCGGCGTCGGTTATGCGGTCAAAGAGGGGCCCGAGATCGAAGATGATTTCCATAACTTTGAGGCGCTGAATATTCCCGCCCATCACCCGGCGCGGGCGATGCATGACACGTTTTATTTTGACGCCCATACGTTGCTGCGTACGCATACCTCACCGGTTCAGATCCGCACTATGGAGCAGCAGCAGCCGCCGATTCGGGTTATCTGCCCGGGCCGTGTTTATCGCTGTGATTCCGACCTTACTCATACTCCGATGTTTCATCAGGTCGAGGGTTTGCTGGTCGATACCGATGTCAGCTTTGCCGATCTTAAGGGTACGGTCGAGGAGTTTTTGCGCGAGTTTTTCGAGCAAGAGGCATTGTCAGTACGCTTCCGGCCCTCCTATTTCCCCTTTACCGAGCCGTCTGCCGAGGTCGATATCGCCTGTGTGATGTGCCAGGGCAAGGGTTGCAGGGTCTGCAGCCATACCGGTTGGCTGGAGGTGATGGGGTGCGGCATGGTTCATCCCAAGGTGTTTGAGTCGTGCAAGGTGGACACCGAGACATACAGCGGTTTTGCCTTCGGTATGGGCGTCGAGCGTCTGGCGATGTTGCGCTATGGGGTTAACGATCTGCGCTTATTCTTTGAGAACGATCTGCGCTTCCTGCAGCAGTTCAAATAAGACCGTCGGGTCAGGTGAGGTCCGGGCTTGCTCAGTGTCATCTGCAGCCCGGTTCAGGTAACAGCATTAACGGAAACAAGAGATGAAATTCAGCGAACAGTGGCTGCGGGAATGGGTTAATCCCGCCATCGATACCGATCAACTGGTAGCCCAGATCACCATGGCTGGCCTGGAAGTGGATAGCGTAGAACCGGCTGCGGCCGATTTTAGCGGCGTCGTGGTCGGCGAGATTTTGACTGCCGAGCCGCATCCCGATGCGGATAAGCTCAGGGTTTGCCAGGTCAGTGACGGTGCTGAGACCTTTCAGGTGGTCTGTGGTGCGCCCAATGCCCGAGCCGGTTTGCGTGTTGCCTTTGCCCGAGTGGGTGCGGTGCTACCCGGTGATTTCAAAATTAAAAAAGCCAAGCTGCGTCAGGTTGAGTCGCTGGGTATGCTCTGCTCCGGTCAGGAACTGGGCATCAACGAAGACCATGACGGCATCATGGAACTGCCAGCTGCGGCGACGGTTGGGCTGGATGTGCGTCAGTTTTTCGATCTGGATGATCAGGTTATCGAGGTCGATCTGACCCCTAATCGGGGTGATTGCCTGAGTCTTGCGGGTCTGGCCCGGGAAGTGGGTGTGCTGAATAAGGTCGCGGTTACTGAGGTGGCGATCGAAGCCGTTGAGGCTGTTATTGATGACCGTTTGCCAATAGAGATCGAGGCGGGCGAAGGCTGTCCGCGCTATGTTGGTCGCGTTATCCGTGGTATCGATATTAGCGCTGCAACGCCGGTGTGGATGGTCGAGCGGTTGCGGCGTAGCGGTATTCGCAGTATCGATGCGGTGGTCGATGTGACCAACTACGTGATGCTGGAGCTGGGTCAGCCGATGCATGCCTTCGACCTGGCGGCACTCAACGGTGGCATCCGGGTGCGGATGGCCGATGCCGGTGAGTCCATTACTCTGCTGGATGCACAGGTGTGCAAGCTAAACCCCGATACGCTGTTGATTGGCGATCATCAGGGGCCGTTGGCGATGGCCGGAATCATGGGCGGCGAAGGTTCCGGGGTTGCAGACCAGACCCGAGATATTTTTCTTGAGAGTGCGTTTTTTAACCCTCTTAGCATAGTCGGGCGCGCCCGATCATACGGATTGCATACCGAGTCCTCGCACCGGTTTGAGCGTGGTGTCGACTCAGAGCTCCAGGTCAAAGCGACCGAGCGCGCGACCCGGTTGCTGCTCGATATCGTCGGTGGTCAGGCGGGACCGGTCACGGAAGTGGTCGCAGAAGCGTACTTGCCAAAGGCGCGGACGGTCTTGTTGCGCCCGGCGCGGATCAAAAAATTGCTGTCACTGGACATTGCAGCGAGTGAAGTTGAAGAGATCCTGACCCGTCTGGGGATGGCTGTGGTGATGAATGCGCAGGGTGACTGGGAGGTTGCTGTGCCCTCGTATCGCTTCGATGTCTCGATTGAAGAGGATCTGCTGGAAGAGTTGGCGCGCATCTACGGCTATAACCGGATGCCGGTGCGTACCAATCTGGCCACGCTGAAGCTCACCCCTCAGCCTGAGACGACCAAGGGTTTGCCTGATCTGCGGCGGTTATTGGTTGCGCGCGGCTATCAGGAAGCGATCACCTACAGTTTTGTTGAGCCTGCGCTGCTGGCTAAGTTTGATTCCGTGAATACCCCGGTTGCGCTCGCCAATCCGATCTCTGCCGATATGGCAGTGATGCGCACCACGCTGTGGCCCGGGCTGATCAAGGCGATGCAGCACAATCAGCATCGTCAGCAGAGTCGCATTCGCCTGTTCGAGACCGGTCAGCGTTTTATTCCGACCGCAGCCGGGTTGGTACAGGATAATGCCTTTGCCGGAGCGGTATACGGCAGCTATCAAGCAGAAGGCTGGAGCAACGACAAGCGCTCGGTCGATTTCTTCGACGTGAAGGCCGATCTGGAATCGCTGCTGGCGGTCAATGGCCAGGCTGATGCCTTTGTGTTTGAAGCCGCTCAGCATGAGGCGCTACACCCGGGGCAGTGTGCCCTGATCAAGCGAGACGGTGAAGAGGTCGGCTATCTGGGCGCCTTGCATCCCAGTTTGTGCAAAGAGTTCGGCCTGAATGGCCCGGTGTTCCTGTTCGAATTGG
>SDWN01000470.1 GCA_004195305.1 Neptunomonas sp.
GCGCTAATACCATGGAGTCCATGGGGAATAGCTATCAGGAAGACCACGTTGACGAGATCACTGTGCAGGGCTTTAATCACCAAATCATGATTCCTCGCGATCCGCAAAGTGGTCAGCCTAGCGGGCAGCGTGTACATGATTCTTTTGTGGTCTCTAAGGTTTTCGATAAGTCTTCTCCCAAGCTGTATGAGGCCTTGACCAGCGGCGAGCGTCTGCCAAAGATCGTGCTGAAGTGGTACCGAACGTCTGTGACTGGCACCCAGGAGCACTATTTTACTCACACCCTTGTAGACGCCATGATTGTGGACATCAAGACCAGTATGCCGCATGCGCAAGATCCTGTGATGGCGCACTTTACCCACTTGGAAGATGTCGCTTTTACCTACCGCAAGATCTCCTGGACGCACGAAGTTGCAGGAACTTCCGGCTCTGATGACTGGCGTGTGCCTAAGTCGTGAGGCCTTGGTTGGCTAAGCAAGGTAATAGATTGCTTAGAAGCCGGCTTATGTGAGCCGGTTTTTGTTGCAGGCTTGTTTAGTGTGCTGCGATAGCTCATCCATGTCCGGTGCCTGAGTCGGGAGGGTTCGGCTGCGCTTCTGCTGCCTTAGGCACGGTGTGACGGTGCTAACAGGCTGCTTTTAGCCCGCATGTTCTAATTAAGCAGGGGTTGCAAAATACCGCCTGGACTATTAAATGAACAGTTTCTAATGGACGTTAATATGCGCCAAGGGCTCTTAGGCAAAGGTTTTCTTCGTACTCTGCTGTTTTCTTGTCTGCTCATTGTCTTCTTGGCCGGTTGTTCGTTATTGCCGCAGCCGATCGTTAAGGTGATTGAGGAGTATGCGCCGGAAGAGCCGCTCGCTTTAAGCATTCTGGTCGATCCGCAGGTCAATCCTGATCTGAATGGTCGCCCGTCTCCGATGGTTCTGCGCGTTTATCAGTTGAAGCGTGATTTGCAGTTTCGTTCCAGTGATTTCTTTTCCCTCTATGATAATGACATTAAAGTGCTGTCGGGTGATCTGGTGGGGTGGGATGAATACGTTCTTAATCCCGGGCAGGTGTTGGAGGTTGAGCTGGGTTTGAATCAGGGTGTTCGCTATCTGGCCTTCCTGGGCGCATTTAGTGATCTGGATAACGCGGTCGCAAAACTCACCACTGAAGTTGATGCAGAAGATCCGGAACCGCTGCGTATTCTATTGACGGCGAGTCAACTCAGATTGCTGGATGACGAGGCGTACGAATAACTATTAGAGGCGCAAGAGGCCGCTGCCGTGGCAGAGAATTTGATGTCTTTGGGTACTTCTGCAAAGACCTCTTTGGGCTCTCCCTCCGCACTAAAGTCTGCGGGTGTTAAGGCTGTTGCCAAGCCCCAATAACAGGATGTTGAAGCCGTAATGACAAACAAAGTGATCTGGTCCGAGGGGATGTTTTTGCGTCCTCATCATTTTCAGCAGCACGAGCGTTATTTAACCCAGGAGATCGACAATCGCTGTCGCCCTCTTATGCCCTATGGATGGGGCTTCTCGCGGTTGAAAATCAATCAGGCCAATCTTGAGATTGGCCAGTTCAGTCTGGATGACTGTGCAGGCTGTTTTTCCGACGGTAGTAGTTTCGATGGCTTACAGCGGGATGGCTTGCCTTTGCCGATCAAGGTGCCCGCTGCGGTCAGCGATGTGGTGATCTATTTGGCGATTCCGATGCGTCAGGAGGGGATTCCTGAGGTTGGCGATAATGATCAGGCTAATAGTTTGGTGCGCTATCTTTCGAAGAGCGTGGAGGTGATGGATAGTACGTCTAAGGAGGGTACGCGTACCAAGGTGCAGGTTGGTGGCTTACGCTTGCGGCTTTATATCCATGACCCGAAAGATGAAGCCGATGGTCTAAGGGTGCCGGACGGTTATGCGCGGTTGGCTGTGGCCCATATTGATGCTGCACAGGGAGGCAAGATCAAGCTCAGGCACCTTTTTATGCCCACCATCCAGCATTACGCCGTCTCGGCGGTATTGCGTGATTTTCTCACGGAGCTGTTGGGAATGATGGCTGCCCGCGCGGCAGGTTTAGCGGGACGGGTCAGTAACTCAGGAGGGACAGGCGGTGTTGCAGAGGTTACCGATTTCATGTTGTTGCAGCTGCTTAACCGCAGCGAACCGGTGTTCGCGCATTGCAAGCAGCTGGAAGATCTCCATCCAGCCTATCTCTATGAGCGGTTATTGGCGTTGGCTGGTGAGCTGGCGACTTTTATGAAAAAAGATAAGCGCCCCATTCAGTTTCCTGCGTACGATCACGATAACCTGATGGCTACGTTTGCGCCGATATTTGCCGATCTTCGCACCGCATTTAGTGCGGTATTGGAGCAGATTGCCCAAGCTCTACCACTGTCGCCTGCCCAGTATCTGTCTCTTATACACATCT
>SDWN01000476.1 GCA_004195305.1 Neptunomonas sp.
AATAGAACCACTATTAGCCTCAAAAGAGTTCGAAAACTGTCTCAAATCGGTCTACCCCTCGCTACGACCGGTCAAGTCCGACAGGCTGCTAGATCTGAGCCCGTTGTTTTCGGAGACTATACGCCCCAGCGTCGCACCCGTCCGACATCCAGATGAACGAAATCGCTGCGCGTGTAAAGGCCGACCCCGCCGCCTTTTTGCGCCAGTGCCGCTTCATAGACCCGCTTTATATCGATACCGGGAACACGGATATCGATCGCCTTGCCCTGCATGTGCAGGCTCTTTTTGGCGACGCCGTGACTTTTTTTGCTGAGCATGGCGTTGCTGGAGGCAGAGCGGTAGCCAGAGATGATGTGAAACGGTTCGGGCGTACCAAGTGCTGTCTTCAGGCTATGGAGCAGAGTCAACAGAGTCGGGTCCATCTGACAGACTTCACCGTTGCGATGATCCCGTAGCAGGTGGTTAATTGAGTCCATGCTCTGTTGTATATAGTGCCCATCCACGCAGAAGGTGGTTTCTAGTGACTCGCCTGTATGCAGGTTCTGGAAAGCCAGGGACATTTCAGCCGTTGGTACGAGCAACTTGCCGAAAGCGCTGGATGAGACGGCCAGGCCTGCGGTCAAACCACCCAGCGCACGGATAAAGGCCCTACGGGTATAAAGAGACTGTTTCAAAATGACACCTATAGAGCAGGGATAGACTTATTTAAAACGCGAGAGTAAGCCCACGCGATGCGCATTGTACGATATTTAAACAGATCGTTTGTTGATCAATGTCAAGGTTGGACGTGCTTCTCTACACCGCGATGTAAGAAAACGGCGCGGCCCGGACCTTGTGGTTCTTGACCACCGCCGGCTATTGGGTGGCCCCGTTACTCCCGGGATCAACCGAACATCCGAGCAGCCCTGCCGCGCCAGCTAAGGCTATAGTTACCTCTACACATCATTGAGGTTTAACCGATGACGCGGCGCGCGCTGCTTGCTTTCCTGCTGTTCGGTCTGTGTTTGGCCATAAGCCCCTTCGGCCGGGCCGCTATAGAAGAGGATATTACAGTCGTTCGCGAGCGACTGTTGTTACTTGACCCTCAGGAGCAGGCCGACCGGCTGCAATACGACAGATACCAGCAGACCCTGGATGCGTTGATTAAAGCGCAACAACATCAGGAAAAAGCCCGTCATCTAAGTCAACAGATTGAGCAACAGCCGATCAGGATCGAACAGCTCAAAAAACAGCTCACCCAGCAACCCACTCCAGTAAAAACCACGATATCCCCGAATACCACGCTGACCGAGCTGGAAAACCAGCATAACGCTAGCAAGGCCGAACTGCTGGGACTGGAGCAACAACGTGCCCAGTTGGAAAATCAGATCAAGACATACAACCAAAAGCTGCTCAGCGTTCCGGACCAGATCCGTAGCCTGAAACAAAGCGACGGAGCCCCCCAAGAACCGGGTGAGATCAGCGAGCCTGAGCAGCAATTGCAACGCGCCGTATTCGCGGAAAACAATACCCAGCGTCAGGCCTTGGAGCTGGAGTTACTCGCCCTGCCGGATAAAATTACGCTGTCTACGCTAGAGCTGCAGCTACTGGTTGGAGAGATTGATCGCCAGCTGGCCCTGCTTCAAGCGCAGCAACAGCGAATTCAAAATATCAGACGAACGGAGGCGGAGCGGGCGATCGATCAACTCGAGCAGCCCCCACAGCCTTTAGAGCATCCGCTGCTGGTAGCCGCCACCTTGGCCAATCAGCGGTTCAGCACCGAGCTTCGTGAGCTGATCAGCGCGGCAGAAACGGCGGTGGAGCAACACAAAAACCTGCAAAAACGGCTCGAACTGGTCCGTGAGAGCTACCGTAATATCCGCGAGCAGCTGGATCTGGACCCCGGTTATGTGGGGATCGAATTGCGGCGTTTGCTCTTTCGCCTGAGCAAGGGATTCAACACCGCCCCTACCCGTGACCGCCTGAATAGCCAGCGCTTGCGCAATTTAGAGCTCCATCGCCTGCAGACTCAGCGGAGCGACCTAGAGCCCGCGACCGGCGCGCCTTCGAGCCCTCTGACGGATGATCAGCGTCGCCAGCTAAACGCTCACATTTCCGCCCGCGCGCAGCTGATGAACCGCGTCAAAGACGCTAGGCAGCAATTGATCAGCGAACTGTCCCAGTTACTTTCGATAGAGGAGCAGTTCAACGAACAAATTGCACAAAGCCGCAATCTGCTGAATCAAAATCTATTCTGGATCGCCAGCATGTCCCCCATCGACGGCCGATGGTTGGACGATATCCGGGCAGGGCTCGCTTACCTCTATCTGGAACACAACGCTCCAACATTCCCCTCGCTGTGGAAAACGGGCAACCAAGGCGTACTCATCTCGATCTTTTTTTCGCTGGCCTTGGCTTTATCCCTGTGGTTCGACCGCCAGCAGAAACGA
>SDWN01000708.1 GCA_004195305.1 Neptunomonas sp.
GGCGACACCCAGAGCGGCTTTCGCGCCTATCCAGTCAAGATTGTGCTCGGACTGCCGCTCTATGAGAAGCACTATTCGTTTGAAGTCGAGGTGTTGGTCCGCGCAGCCTGGGCTGGGGTTCAATTATACGACGTCGAAATCCAGGTATTTTATCCTCCCGCAACAGAGCGGATATCGCATTTTCGCGGTTTCATGGATAACTTCAGGCTGACCCTGCTCAATACCAAATTAACCTTCCGCTCAGTCGCGCCCTGGCCGCATCTTAAGCTGGTCGAGAGCGACGAGGGCGACGAGGTTGAACAGAAAATAACCCTGCTGCATCCCTTACGCTCACTGCGGAGCCTGCTGACGGAGAATGTTACGCCGGCACAACTGGCGGCCGCCGGCGCGCTCGGGGTCTTCCTCGGCGCACTGCCGATTCTGGCGGCCCACACCATTGCCATTCTGCTGGTTGCGGGTTTCTGTCGCCTGAATAAGGTCGCCGCAGTCGGCGCCAGCCAGCTCTGCATGCCGCCGATTGTGCCGGGACTCTGTATCGAGGTCGGATATTTCATGCGGAACGGGAGTTTTTTGACCGAAATTTCGCTTGAAACCCTCGGTTATCAGGCCCTTGATCGGTTGTATGAATGGTTCCTCGGCTCTTTGTTGCTCGGCCCAGCGTTGGCCGCTGTTGTCGCGCTGCTTATTTACCTGATTGCCTCGGCGCTCAGTCGCGAGTTGAAGCAGGGGGAGGCTGGCGTTGATTGAACCCCGTTCGGCAGGCGCGGCTGGTCAGGAGTGGACCAGTCGAAGTATCGGCTCGTCCTGGCAGCATCAATGTTTTTATCTGCTGATTCGATGCGGTGGGCGGCAGGCAGCGTATCTGCTCCTCTATTCTGTGGTTTTTTATTATAGTCTGCTGCCGTCGGTCCGGCGCAAGTGCAGCCATTACCTGAATCAACGCTTTCCCGGCGCGGGCTGGTGGCGGCGCTTCTGCAACAGCTACCGGATGAATCTTGAGCTGGGCAAGGTTCTGGTCGATCGGGCGCTGGTCGGCATCCTCGGCCCGGAACGGATCAAGGTCGAACTGCATGGTAAACAGGAACTCCTCGATCTGGTGGCCGAGGGCAGGGGGGTGATCCTGGTGAATGCCCATGTCGGCTGCTGGCAGGTGACGACCTCGGTGCTCGGTTTTGTCGAGACCCCGATCAACCTGTTGATGCAGCGCGAAGAGGGTGATATAGATCGTCAGCATTTCGAACACGCCGGGACAGCATGTCCCTATCGGATTATTGACCCGCGTGGTCATTTGGGTGGGGTGTTGGAGATGATGGAGGTGCTCAAGCGCGGCGAAGTTCTGTCGGTGATGGGTGACCGGATGCTGGGCAACGATCGCAACGGCGTCGACGTCGCTTTTATGGGGGGAACTGTGAGGTTTCCCTTCAGCGCCTACAAGCTCGCTTCGGCGACCGGGGCACCGATCGTCGCGCTCCTGTCATATAAAACCGGGCCTGACAGCTCTGAGATGAAGCTCTACCGAACGATCCGGGTCCCGGGCGGGTTGGGGCGCGGTAAGGATAAGTATGCGCCTTATGCGCAAGCATTCGCCGAAACCCTGGAGGCTTATTGCACAGAGCATCCGTTTCAATTCTTTAATTTTTTTGACATGTGGCAGAAAAATTCCACTAACCAGACGTAACCAATTTTCGGTGCGATTTATAGTAAGGAGTCGATAGCATGAGTGTGAAAGAGAAACTTAAACGCGTTTTGATTGAAGATCTGAATCTGGAAGATGTGACACCAGAAGAGCTGGAAGACGATATGGCCCTGTTTGACGAAGGCCTGGGCCTCGATTCGCTGGATGCGGTTGAGCTGGTGGTGATTGTGCAGAAGCATTTCGGCGTCGAAATCACCGACATGGTCGAGAGTCGCCCGGCTTTTCAGTCGATTAACACCCTGGCGCAGTTTATCGAGGACCGGTTGCCTAAATGAATGGCAATTTGCCAATCGGCATAACCGGCCTCGGCTGTCTCTCCGGGGCCGGGTTGAACCTGACGGAAGCCATGGCGGCGATGTTTCGCGGTGAACGCAACCCGCAGCCGCCGATCCGTTTTTCCACCGACCACCCGGTGAGCTATCTGGTGCTGGAATTGCGTGATGGCTTTAAGCTGCCCCTCGATGAGTCGGAAACCGTCTATTCGCGGACCAGTCAGCTGGCCTTTGCCGCTGCGCTGGATGCCTTGACCGATGCCGGTTGGAATGCCGAGAGTCTGCGGGGCAAACGGGTCGGAGTCTGCATCGGCACCACGGTCGGTTGTGCGCTGAATTGTGATGATTTTTACCGGGACTACAAGGGTAATGCCGCGCCCGACATGGGGATTATGCAGCGTTTTCCTGTCTCTTATACACATCT
>SDWN01000095.1 GCA_004195305.1 Neptunomonas sp.
CAGCCAAGACAGGTTATCTGATACTGTTGTTGCAACAGCAGCTGCAGACGACGCAGATCAGATGCGGGCTCATGCATATTCGGCGGCGGCACCTGAGCATGGTAGAGCTTCACTGCCGGATCATGCTCGATATCACACGCATCGGCGTCTTTAACGATGTGCTGTTTATGTACTTGGCTGTCCGAAGGGATATCTATCACCATATCCCCAAGAATCTGCGAAGCGCAGCCCAAGCGCCGGCCATTGTCCAGCACGTTAGCTTCATTCGTCGCCTCCAACGCAGTCGGAGACGACAGGTGTTCGGAACGGGAACTGATCCGATGTTTCGGAAAGTCTCCGGTACTGAGTTTCACCTGACAACGGCCACAGACGCCCCGTCCGCCGCAACTGGACTCCAGATCGACCCCCAAGACCTGAGCGGCCTGGAGCACCGAGGTGCCGACGGCAAACTCGCCCCGTAGGCCCGAAGGGGTAAAGACGATTGTTGCCTTATCAGGCACAGCAACAACATCGAGGATAGCGGCTTCTGTCATGGTGAACCTCTTAGACAGGTTTTGAAAAAGGCCTCCTGCCTTTTTCAAAACACATCAAGGATAAAATGTGATTTTCCTTTGCTTTCAAATTCAGACAGTTAGCGCTTCTAAATTTGCAGATATGTCCCTATATAGGTAAACAGGCCACATAAAAGTGGCCCTTTTCAACAGCCTATTACGCGCGACGACGAGTTTGACGACGCCCACGAGCACCTTCACCTTCGGCAGGCGCTTCACGGAATCGCTTAATCCAATTCATGCAGTCGGGATCTCGTCCCATCATTACATCGGCACCCAGGGTAGCCGCAATAACCTCTGTATGCAGCGGATTGGTGATGGCGGACGTCATCCCGGCGTGGATCGCCATGCTCAGGAAGGCCCCGTTAATGCCATCTCGGTTGGGTAGGCCGAAACTGATGTTGGAGGCACCGCAGGTGGTGTTCACTTTCAGCTCGGTACGCAGCCGGTGGATCAGCTTCATCGCCTGTACACCGGAGGTGTTGACCGCACCCACCGGCATGACCAGCGGGTCGACAACCACATCACAGGCCGGAATGCCGTAATCAGCCGCGCGCTGGACGATCTTCTTGGCCACTTCAAAGCGCACATCAGGGTCCTGGGAGATGCCGGTTTCGTCATTGGAGATGGCAACCACCGCCGCACCATACTTTTTAACCAGCGGTAACACCTGCTCCATCTGCTCATCTTCACCGGTAACGGAGTTAACCAGCGCCTTGCCCTTGTACACTTCCAAACCGGCTTGCAAAGCCGCAACGATCGATGAGTCGATACAAAGCGGCATGTCAGTCATGCTCTGCAGCAACTGGATCACTTCCGCCAGGATTTTCGGCTCATCGGCCAAGGGGATACCCGCATTAACATCCAGGATGTGGGCACCGGCCGCGATCTGAGCCAACGCATCGGCTTTGACCCGGCTATAATCACCCTCTTTCATCTCGGCGGCCAAAATCTTTCGACCGGTAGGGTTGATGCGCTCCCCGATGATGACGAATGGGCGTTCAAAGCCGAGAACGACTTCCTTGCTGGCTGAACTAATAATGGTATCGGTCATGATTAAGCACTCTCCTGTAGTTTCTCTTCGTCACGGCCGGGATACCAAGGTACACGCCCTTGCAAGACTCCCGAACGATCAATAATTTCAGCGACGGCCTCTTCCTGACGGTACGCCATCACATGGACTCCACTCACCCCTTCGATCTCTCGAAGCTCCTGAATCAATTCAATACAAATATTCTGGCCTTCTTTCTTTTGATCTTCGGCACCAGCAAGGCGCTTGATCACCGCATCCGGGATATGGATGCCCGGTACGTTATTGCGAATCCAGGTGGCGGTTCTGGCCGATGCCATCGGCCCCACACCGGGCAGCACAAAGACCTTCTCTAATAATCCCAGGTCCCTTGAACGGGCCATAAACTCTTTAAGCCTGGGGATATCGAAGCAGTAATTGGTTTGAATAAACTGTGCACCCGCCGCAATTTTCTTGGCCATGCGGTGGGGGCGAAAATCGTAGGGTGGCGCAAACGGGTTGGCTGCAGCACCAAGAAAGAGCTGGGGCGGCGCGGTAATTTTACGTCCACTGAGAAAGTGACTCTCATCACGCATCGTCCGCACTGTCTCCAACAGCGACATACAATCGAGATCGAATACCGGTTTCGCTTCCGGATGGTCACCCGCCTGCACCCCATCACCGGTCAGGCAGAGAAGATTGGTGACGCCCATGGCGGCCCCACCCAACACATCTCCCTGAATAGCGATCCGGTTCTTGTCCCGGCAGGAGACCTGCATCACTGGCGCGTAACCCACACGGGTCAACAACGCGCACATACCCACGCTGGACATGTGGCAGTTTGCGCCAGACCCGTCTGTCG
>SDWN01000310.1 GCA_004195305.1 Neptunomonas sp.
AGCGGCACATTGAAATCGACCCGGCACAGGACGCGTTTTCCTGCGACATCAATGTCATCGATTGTTAGTTTGTTGAACATAGGCTGCTCCTAAAAATGAGTCGGCTGGACCCGAAAATAATAGAGCGCCGACTTCTATCCGTGAGTAGGCGCTCTATGGACCAATATCGGCAGGATATCACTTGTTGGCGATGTAGCGGACCAGATCGAAGACCCGATTTGAGTAACCCCATTCATTGTCGTACCAGGTCAGCACCTTGATCATGTTGCCGCCCATGACATTGGTGGAGAGTGAGTCGAAGGTCGAGGAGGCCGGGGAGCCGTTGAAGTCTCTGGAAACCAGGGGGAGCGCACAGTAGTCGAGAATCCCTTTCATTTCACCTTCGGCTGCAGCCTTCATGACAGCGTTTATCTCTTCGATGCTGGTCATCTTTTCGGTTTCAACCACCAGATCGACCAGGGATACGTTCGGGGTCGGTACCCGAACGGCCATGCCGTCGAGTTTGCCTTTCAGGTCCGGCAGAACCAGTGCGACAGCCTTGGCGGCACCGGTTGTGGTCGGGATCATCGACATGCCTGCAGCGCGGGCGCGGCGTAAATCCTTGTGTGGCAGGTCGAGGATGCTTTGATCGTTGGTGTAGGCATGGATGGTGGTCATCATACCGCGCACAATGCCGAAATGCTGCATCAGGACCTTGGCGACCGGGGCCAGACAGTTGGTCGTGCAGGAGGCGTTGGAGATGATCTTGTGGTTTGCCGGATCGTAGTCACCTTCATTGATTCCCATGCAGACGGTGGTGTCGGCATCCTTACCGGGTGCGCTGATGACAACCCGCTCAGCACCGGCTTCCAGGTGCATGGCGGCTTTGTCGCGATCAGTGAACAGCCCGGTCGCTTCGATTGCGATCTCTACTCCCAACTCTTTCCAGGGTAGCGCGGCCGGGTTCCTCTCGGAGAGTATTTTGATCGACTTGCCGTTGATAATTAGACTGTTCCCCTCAACCGAAACATCACCAGCAAAAGTGCCGTGAACCGAGTCGTACTTGAACAGGTGGCCAAGGGTTTCGGCATCGGTCAGGTCGTTGATGGCAACCACTTCGAGTTCATCACTCTGGGTGACGACCCGCAGCAGGTTGCGTCCTATCCTGCCGCAGCCGTTGATTGCAATTTTTTTGGCCATGGTCTTGTTTGCTCCCTTCAAATATTGGTCTATGGTTAATTTGCCGGAAATACAATCATAATGAGGGTTTCACTTCATCTTTGACTGACAAGATTATACAAAATAAACTAAATTGCAAACTGGATTTCATGAAATTGGACAGACTATTTTTTTAACTTGCCTGCCGCAGCGATATCGTTGTTGTCGAAGAGCCAAAGTCTTGCCATTTTGCCGACTCAGATAGCCCTTTTCTACTTGCTCTGAATCGCTATTTCAGGTATAAGGGCAGCGCCTATGCGGGGGTTGAAAGGGACAGTATTTTTCTTGCGTGTTTGTCTGCTAGCCAGTGGAAGTCGCGGCAATGCGACACTGATCGAAGCGGATGGCTGTCGCCTGCTCATCGATGCAGGCCTCTCGGCACGCGAAATCGATCGTCGTTTGCGTGAAATCGATCTCTGCGCAGATGATCTTGACGCCCTGCTGATAACCCATGAGCACCATGATCATGTTAGCGGTGCAGGCCCACTTGCTCGACGTCACAAAATTCCTGTCTATATTGTTCCAGAAACAGCAGCGGCGATTAAACGCCTTGGCTCGATAGCAGATCTGCGCTACTTTTCAGCCGGTGATAGTTTTAGGCTGGGCAGGCTTGAGATTACCAGCTTCTCGACCACCCATGATGCCGTCGATCCGGTCGGCTTTGTCATCGATTCTGCCGAAGGACGCATCGGCTACGCAACCGATCTGGGTCTGCCGACGCGTCTGGTCGCCAACTGCCTCGAGGGTTCGCGAATCCTGGTGTTGGAGACTAACCACGACGAGCAGATGCTGATTGATGGACCCTATCCCTGGCCGCTTAAGCAGCGCATCCAGGGGCGGCTTGGCCATCTCTCGAATCGGGCTGCCGCCGGTCTGTTGCAGCAGTTGACCTGGGATGGACTGGAAGCAGTCTTTTTAGCCCACTTGAGTGATGAGAATAACCATCCTGAGTTAGCCCATCAGGAGATCAGCAAGTGTCTGAGCGGTTTTGTCGGATCTGCGCCACAGATATTCCTCGGTCAGCAGGCGACGATCAGCCACAACTTTTTCGCAACAACAGCTCAGCCAGTCACAAACGTTTTTTTGGGAGAATAGAGCAGGAGATCGGCGTTAGGCGTTAGACATTGGGGATTGGCTTTTGACTAAAACCCAGTGCCCAGAGCCAAGTGCCCAGCGCCAGAATTTACTAAAAGGGACTTTTTATGCCTTGTAGAATCGTAGTT
>SDWN01000316.1 GCA_004195305.1 Neptunomonas sp.
TGATGGAGCTTCCGGAAGAGGAGTTCCGATATAATATGGATCTTATGCTCTTCGGCCTGATTCGCTGTTGCAAAGCTGCAGTGATCCATATGCGTGAACAAAAATGGGGCCGCATTATCAACATTTCATCCATATTCGGCAAGCAGCCGGGCGGATTGGTCGACTACGATGCGATTAAAGCGGCGGTCATCATGTTTTCCAAGGATTTGGCCAACTATGCTGCCAAGGACAACATTTTGGTAAACGCCGTCTGTCCCGGACCGATCCGAACACCCCTCTGGGAAGGCCCCGGTCAACTGGGAGATCAACTGGGAAAGATGCTGAACATGTCGAGCCCTGAGGCCATCAAATGGTTCGCCGAGCAGAACATCCCTTTGGGGCATCATGGCGACCCGGAAGATATCGCCAATATGATCCTGTTTCTGAGCTCTTCAGCAGGGGCTAAAATAAGTGGCCAAGCCATAAGTGTCGATGGTGACACCCACACATTGGCAAATAATTAGGCGTCGATTCAGCTTGAGTATTAACGGTTAATCTACTGTTCATAAAATTTATTAACGCTATTAAAAGCCAGTCACCTTTTTACTAGACCAACCTTTATTGTATTCAGACAGGCTTACTCTTGGAGGGCATGAGTGGCACAACGGAGCAGCCCAATCCTTGGCGTTGTTGAGTCGATTCGGGGGCCATCTGGTGTAACTCGTCATCCAGTTTGCGATCCTCTCGAGGACTGGTACCAAAAAAGATCCGGTAGCGGCGGGAGAAGTACTCTGGGGAGGAGAAACCACAGGCGACTGCGACCTCGACCACCGGCATCTTGGTCTGCTTGAGTAACTGCCGGGCACGTTCCAACCGTAGTTGCAGGTAAAAAAGACTGGGGCTGAGGTTAAAGTGGCGCGAAAACAGGCGCTCCATCTGGCGTAGCGGGATCCCTGCCAGTCGCGCCAACTCCTGCGGTTTGAGTGGCTCTTCCAGATTTTTTTCCATCAGTTCCACCAACTGTATCAGTGCCGGATGCTGAATATTCAGGCGCAGACCGGTATCCAGACGTTGATGGTCTTGACGCCCGCGCAGCCGATTGTGCATCACCTGCTCACAGACCTGATCGCAGAGTCGTTGCCCGTGCTGCTGGCTAATGATGTGCAGCATCATATCGATCGCCGCTGTTCCACCTGAACAGCTGAAACGCACCCCGTCAAACTCATACAGTTTGGTGCTGGTGCGTATTTTAGGAAATCTTTCCTGGAACGCCGGGAGACTCTCCCAGTGCAGGGTGATCTGATGATCTTGTAGTAATCCGGCATAGGCCAGGGCGTAGACGCCGGTATCCATGGCGCCAAGCCAGGTGCCCTGGTCATCGAGTTGCCGCAGCCGGTTAACTAATTTTTTATTCAGTACCGCTTCCGGTTCAAAGCTGGCATTGACAATGAGCATAGACAGATTACTGATCGCCGACAGATCGCCCTCTACCACCACCGGGATACCATTGCTGGCGGCTACCGGCTCACCATCCACAGAAAAAAAGTGCCAGCTATAGAGATCTCCACCAAAGCGATTGGCTACCCGTAACGGCTCTATGGCACAGAACAGGGTCAACATTGCAAATTGCGGCAGCAGTAAAAAGCCAACCCTAACCGTCTCTTGACGCTGCTCTGTCACCCGACTGCACCTCTTTTTCGGGGTTAATCAACCTGAGAGCAACTGTAGCCTGAGGCTGCAGCAAAACCAACCTCGCTAAGGTGCGAATCTCAGCCCCTGCTCAACCCGTCCACAGCAGCCCTGGCTTAGCGTCCACTCCAGCGCGCAGGGCGTTTATGACTGAACGCCAGAGGGCCTTCAAGCGCATCCTCTGAGCGCAACATCCTTTGATAGATCGGCGCAGCAGGGCTGCGCATATGTTGATAGCCAGCTTGCAAATCTAGACTGGCGGTCGCACGTACCACCTCTTTAATAGCCGCAATCGCCAAGGGTGCCGCAGCGACAATCTGCTCTGCCAATTCTCGGGCGCTGTCCAATAGTACTGCTGGTTCAACCAGTCGATTGATCAGCCCCCAGCGCAGCGCCTCCTCGGCGCCCATGCGCCGACCGGTCAGCAACATTTCCATGGCAATCGCCTCGGGTAACTTGCGCGGCAGGCGCAACACCCCGCCACTGTCAGGGATGATCCCCAGTGTCACTTCGGATAAGAAGAACTCGGCACGGGGCGCAGCGACAATCAGATCGCAAGCCAACGCCAGCTCAAATCCACCACCCGCCGCAAAGCCATTGACCGCGGCAATCACCGGCTTGTTGAGATCGAACAGTTCGGTCAATCCGGCAAACCCCCCCGGTCCGAAATCGGCATCCACGGCCTCGCCCTCTGCTGCGGCATTCAGATCCCAGCCAGCTGAATGCCGCAGCAGAGGGCGAGGCCGTGGA
>SDWN01000319.1 GCA_004195305.1 Neptunomonas sp.
TCCGTAACAATTACGATTGGGAACGACGGACTGAACCAGGCGCCGCTTACCGTGTAGTACTGCCCCGGATAAGCTGTATTTGATATCCAAAGAGAAAAAGTCAGGTCGGTGCAAGTCGACTGAAGAATCAAAGCCAAAATAGGTCAGGTCTTTTCGTACCAGTGAAGCAAATTTTGACAGGAAGTCGGTATTTAGAGGGATGCCGCCATACTCCGGGCCTCGCAGATACTGACTGAATGCCGACTGATTGATCCCCAAAGACATCGCGGCTTTGGCCTGGTTGCATCCAGTATCGACCTTGTATTCACGCCAGGCTTCATTAACTCGCCTTAGTGTCATGTCGGTGTAGTTAGCTTTCATCGTTACTCATTTGTTTAAATATCCGAAGGATCGAAGTAGTGAGGCTCTGTCGCTCACGGAAGCCACTCCTCCTGTCAAGAAACCAGCCCAGCCAGACTCTTGCGGGATACTCTGCTCCTTAGCATTTACGGTGCCTGAAAGTGCCAATAACGCGATGGCTGTGAGCGGTAGTTTTTTCACCTTAGATTTTCTCCTGAAGTTCTTTCTGTACGGTCAAACCCTTCAAGATGGCGCAGGCTTTTAAACGCTCCTCTGCGCTGCTGTCGTTCCACAGTGCAGTGGATTGCCTGAGCTGCGCCATATCCTCCTTGCGCGCCCTACGGTCGATTACCAGCGGCACTCTGTAAAACGTGGCGTCCTCTTGCGTTAAGGCATTGATGTGGACGCACTGCTGCGCTACATAGTTGCGAACCACTTCCCCTTGGGTAGGTTCCGATACTGCAGCAGACAAGGTATATATCATGATCACTGTTTTCATTTCGAGTAGCATTCCTAATAAATCAAGTCGCGTTATGTCGGAGCGGAGTTTACGCCTGACTGACGCATCGCCTCCACTAATGCTTCTACTGTTCAGAGTAGTATTACTACTAATCAAGTGTTTAACTTATTATGAGGATGGCCGTGTCGTCGGTTTACTGGATCGGGATGGTGACTGTTGTATCAACGATCAGCCTGTTGTTGCCTAGCTGTCAAATCTTGCGCTATATCCCAGCGCGACCCCTAGCTCCCTCACAGACTCCATCCAGAGTCGCCGCGCCTTAGGAGTCAGGTAGTGGTGACCACCCTGTTTCTTGGTCATTGTCAGGTCACGCTCTTGCAGTTTCTTTAGATGCCGGATCACGGAGGGGCGCGGTATCTCTGTCACGTCTGCGATGCTTGATCCGCTCATCCCCTCATCAGTTGCACTAGCCAGTGCCAGCGCTTGAATCACCTGTATCTCTGGAGAGGTCAACTTCATGTTTCGACCGAAGATGCGATGCGTCAGGAGGAACGCATTCGCTAGTCGCAGCGTTGCCTCTTCATCCAGAGCAGGTATATCATCAGGTGTTGTCATTACGCCGTCTCTTTCAGATAAATAGCCAGAGCACCGCGCTCCAGAAACCCATATTGGCGATGACGAGGGTGTAGACAATGACTGCCATGTTACTCGCCAGTCTTTGTAAGGTAAGACCATTTTGTATCCTTTAGTAATTGTAGATGATACCCGTACGCACAGCGCTGACCATGCTGTCGTGGAAATCGATCTCAGAGCCCGACTCATCGTACGAAGCAGACACAAAGCCGCTCAGGCGAGGGACGCCAAAGAAAGACTTCTGGTAGTAGGTCAGATTAATCCCACGCAGTTCAGCGTCAGCCTTGACGCCGTACAATGGGTTCTCGTCATCAAAAACGCTGCGCCCTACATAGACTGTACTGATCAGCGCGTAGGTTGGCTGTGAGTAGCCAAGCGTCACCTGTGCTGAGCGTTTATGCCGACTCACTGCTGCGCCGTCCAGATCAGCCTTGAGATAAGTTATTGCCGGTGCAAGTGAGAGCGTAGAGGACAGCTTGGTGCTGTACGTCAACTGGTAGCGATCAGTGGTGCCGTTACGGTTGAGCAGTGGGTCCGGACTTTGCTCGTCATCGATCTCGACAGTCCGATGGGTCCACGTAGCGCTGAATGGTGAGCCAGCGATCTGCTGCCAGCCTAGCCGATGACCTGATGAGTTCGCCTCTGTGGTCGCACGGTCAACTCCTGTGACGTAAGGATTAGCGTAGATGTCCACTCCCGCAACAGAGAACACAGCGCTGGCTGATACGGTGCCCAGCGTGCCGATCTCTTGTCTGACACCGAGCTGCTGAGTGAAGTCAAAGCGCACGGCGTCCTCGATCAGGTTACCCATGAACACCTGGGTGCGACTGTCCGCGAATGTATAGCGCACGTCACCGTTCAAGATCAGCTTCGATGCGTTTTGCCGATCTGCGCCCTGGTGGATGCTGTCGATAGATGAGTCACCCTTGGGACCCTTGAACAGGTTCGACTTGTAACTGGTGAAGCCCAAACCGGTCATGACGAA
>SDWN01000790.1 GCA_004195305.1 Neptunomonas sp.
GCCTTCAGCAGATGGACCGGGACAGCGACAAACGCATATCAAAAGAGGAGTTTTTAGGCCCGGACCAGACGTTCGACCGCAACGACAGCGACAAGGACGGATTCTTGGCCGGCGAGGAACTCGAGGCGCCATCTCCGAGGGCGCTAGCCAGGGCACATCACACAGCGGCCGATGACGTCGGAAGAGTCTTCGCCCAGGTGCGGCCGAAGCTTGCCGTGTGTAATCATATCATCAAGGGCCGGGCACCCGATCAAATGCTCTTACGACGAATCCGGGGCACTTACGACGGACAATTGGTTTTGGGAAAGGACATGATGGTCATCGAGATCGGAGATGAGGTGCGTATCGACAAGCCCGCTGGAGGATAGTTACTGCTATTGGCGTTGATGGATAAGATGACAATCAATTATTTATTTAAGAATTCTGTCGTTTCAGAAAATATAAAGACATTGAGCCCGCCCCTTCAGATATCTTCTGAATTCTATATTGGCTTTGGTGGGTTGCGGGAAAAAGAGATAAGGGAGTCTTTTAAGAAAGGTATGGATGCCATGGTTTCAAATGGGAAGGTGCAGAAAATCCTCAATGAACATGGCTATTATTCTGCCAATGAAAACCTAGATGAGCAATACCGTAAAAAAGCTGGGCAGTATGAGGTCAGCTCGACAGAGGTGTTTAAAGGAAGTGGTGTGAAACCGATAAGTATTAAAAGTGAAACTAATGCAATGCACTTTGGTATCGCTGGCTTTTATTGGGGGACGGATAGTTATCAACGGGTCTACAGAGAAACATTTATTGAGTCGTCCAATATTTTAGGGGCTAAAATAACAGAACATGATGCAGAGGGGAGTGTTGATAATCAAATAAGACAAATTAGGGAGTTGATCAAAAACAAGGTTGATGTGATTATTCTTTGGCCTGCTCATTCAAAAAAACTCATTCCTGTTTTGAAAGAGGCTAGGCTCGCCTCGATCCCCGTTATGCTAACCAATACAACCATTGATATGTCTGGTCTTGAGTTTATTAGAGCTTATACAGGTCCAAACAATTTTATGGAAGGTCGTGTTGCAGCCAGAATAATGATAGACGCACTAAAAGGAAAAGGCAAAATTGTTGAAATACAGGGGTTTCCTGGATATGCGACAGCGCGGGAGAGGTCTTTGGGATTTGAGTATGAATTAAATAAGCAGCAGGAAGAAGACCCCAGTATTAACATTGAAATAATCGATTCTGTCTCCGGATATTGGAGCCGCGAGAAAGCTAAGGCTGCTGCTGAAAGGCTATTAAACCGGCATAAAGATTTTGATGGGATCTATGCTGGTGACGATAATATGGCGATCGGGGCTATCGAAGCATTGAAGGGTAATATTAAATCAAAAAATATTGTCATTACATCAGCTACGTTATTTGGTGAAGGGTATGATTTTATAAAACAAGGCGAAATATATGGATCTGTACGCCAGTCTCCTAAAGAAGATGCGAGGGCGGCATTGAGTGCTGCGGTTAAAATAGCGCGAGGAGAGGAGGTTCCTTTTTACAACTTTATCAACCTTAAGGCAGTCACGAAAGAAAATATCGAAAGTATCAAAAGACCAGGATTTTGACCGGCTGACTTTTTCTGCCGCATTGTTAGCCGCGTTGTCTATGATGCCGGCACACTTCGTTGTGATCTGCATGGATTTAATGGTGGACTCTCGCTGTTTTATTTGCCGCGTCAACGTCCTATCTGGCTCTTAGAGATCGGCAGAGGGTTCTGTCCAAGTTAGGGTGGAGTTAGCAACTTTTAGACGCTGTTGTTAGCATTAATTGCAGGGAGCTCCCCCTAATAGCTCTGCACGAAAGAGGAATGTTTTCTTGTTTACTTGACAGTCCTTGGAGACTATGGTGCAATCGATTGCACTGAGCAGTTGTCCCTGTTAATGATTAGCGCTTCAATGCGTTGTCTGATCGGGGGATACAGCGTTCACGAATTTTAGTTACAGGTTTGTTGCCGGCAAAGTCCGGCCTTGCCCCCCTCAGTATTAGGTAAACGGGGCTTTTTATTCGGCAGAAATGCAAACGATTGCGCTGCCGCAAGAACAATAATCAATGTCGAGAGGTGAAGTTATGGGAATTGTGATGCCAACAGAACCAAAAATCATCATGCCTGATGATGTTAATCCCCACTGGGATTGGGACCGTCCGATTCCTGCGCCCGGCAGGACCGCGGTGGATTTTGAAGAGCGGGTCAATTTTCGTCGCTTGCATACGTACCGCACTGCAAGAGCGCGCCAAGCATTGGCGAAATCGAGCCTTGGGGCGATTCTGTGCTTCGACAACAATAACATTCGTTATCTGACCAGTAGCGTCATCGGCGAATGGTCCCGTGACAAGATCTGCCGCTATACGCTGTTCACCGGTAACTCGGAACCC
>SDWN01000798.1 GCA_004195305.1 Neptunomonas sp.
CGTTGTACTGCAGGTCCAGCACCTCCATGGACAGCTCTCCGGCACCCACCACCATGGGGCGTTCACAAAGCAGCCAGCGGCTGTCACTGCCCTGATTCAGATGGGTACTTAGGTTCCGCTCGGAGGCCTGATTTTTATGGGAGGACTGATTCTGATCTAAGGCCTGGTTCTGACCGGAGGTCTGATTAGACGGGGCAGGCGTCACGGGGATATGCGTGCTCGGATCGAAATAACGGATGATGCTGTCACCCACCGCGATGGCATGGGGTAATAGCAGGGGGGGGCCAAGGGCGCGTTTCAGCCGCCGGGCGATAAAACTCTTGCCGGTGCCCGGCTGACCGTAGATAAAGATCGGCCGGCCCGAATGAATGGCCGGACCGAGACGGGCGATCAGGGCGGGATCGATCACCGTGTCGGCGAACAACGCCTCGGTCGCTTGCCGGGACATCGGGAAGTGCCGTGCCGACTGGGCCGCGATCAGCTGGTCGTACTGCGCCAGTGTAACCGGGGCCGGCCCCACATAGCCGTCTCGCAGAAAGGCCTCGGCCGCAGTGGTGCGGCCCCGCTCGGTTAGATTGAAGCGCAGTAACGACTGCTCGCCGCGCTGACTGCTGAGTTCGACCCGAGCTTGCGCGCGTAACCCGTGCAGCAACTCTTCGACCACAGTTCCTGGCAGCGCCATGGCCCGCGCCAATTGGCCGAGGTCGAGAACCCCCGATTCGGCCAGGTGTTTACAGGTCAGATCGGCCAGCATCGGCTGCGACAGCCCGGTCGCTTCGATGCTGGTGGGCTTCGGTGCAAGCTCAACGACCGTCGGGCCAAGCATTGTCTTAGCGGCTAAGTTTTCTCGCATCTCGCATCTCGTATCACGGGGCTCATCAACACACCGACAGCTAACTGAAATACCGATGAATCAGCGTTGCTGATGATTCATCGCCAGAAAAAAATCACGATCACTGACCCCATGGCAAATACCGGGGCCATAGGTAGACGCCGGCTCAATACCGAACCCGCAGCAGGCGGCACATAGACACAGTGGCCAGCCATCAGCAGGCTCAGCATCGTACCGTAGCGATGCAAAGCTGAGGCGCCACCGATTTTAGGTCGAATCAGCCGGGCCCAAAGCGCCCATAGGCACACCAGGCTGGCGCCGCTCAGGACCGCAGCTGCGAATATCTGCAGCAACATCCCGGGGCCGGTATAGGCCCCCAAAGTGGCGAGCAGCTTAAGATCACCCGCACCGGTGAAACGCATCAGGTAGCCCGGTAGCAGTAAGGCGAAGCCCAGCCCGAAGCCAGCCAAACTGATCAACAAGCCATCAGTTCCGTTTTCCAGGGCCGCCAGCGCCAAACCAATAATCAGCCCTGGCAGCAGCAGGCGATTTGGAATCGTACGGCTGCGCAGATCGCTTAAGGCGGCGGCACAGACCAACAGCAGGGCAATGCTTACTGACACAGTATCGAGCGGTTGCATCAGTGGCACCCTCCTCCAAAAAGCCTCTATCGGAAATAAAGACAATATGAACGTTCATTCAACTAAATCGTTGCCCCCTGACTTAATCCACACAGTATGGGATTGAACCAAGAGGCAACCCTGAACGTCCTATTGCAAAGCCTGCAACAGTCAACATGCGACCCACCAAGTCGATAAGTGAGGCTGACAGAGCACAGTCATAGATTAAACCCCGCTACAATGTTATAGCGCCTATCGCAGTCCCAATTTTTCCCACCAAAGTGATAAGCGTATTTTTCAGAACGCCGTTGTAGACCAGGATCGCTACAGCCACGATCAACGCTACGATCACCAACCATTCCGCGGTCTCCGCACCTTCTTCGTCGGACCAGAGCTTCATCAGGAAATCTTTCATTTTTAATCATCCTCGTGATGACGAGCGTTTTTTCTATCTCTGATCAACGCTAACGTCAATGTTTTTATATTGATCCTTCGCGCCGCTGAATTAAACCGCCTACTCAACGTTACAGACGAATATTAGTAGACCGCCCACGAGGCGGTTTGTAGTATTTTGCTATTATGTTGCACTATCTTGCTGTTAATATGCTTTTACACGAAAGTAAAACTTATTAGCAACATTTCCACACAGAATGTCAGACATCTTTACAATCAAGACAATGCTAATGTTTTAGCCACCCTCAGAACTCTTAATAAACACTTTATGCATTAGCACCTTGCGATTTTTTTTTGCACCTTGGCTTAGCGTTTGCAAGAATCCAGGTGACTTGATTAATAGTTTAGACTGTATGTCTAATGATTAAATGGAATTACTCTCTTGTTGTAGGTTAATAACAGCGTTCAATATCTCGCTGATAGCAAACCTGATTTAAAAGGTACTCCTGTGTCATTCGAAATAATTACTAAAAAAAATCCAAAAATGTTCTGGATTGATCTC
>SDWN01000801.1 GCA_004195305.1 Neptunomonas sp.
ATTAAGCCATTGCACAAATAACGACCACTTGAGCTTGAGCAGCTTTCTGGTTCGAAGGTTGCTTGTCTTATCATCAGGTTATCTATGTCCGCTTAGCGAAAACTCGGTCCAAGTGGAACATACCGGACATCATGGCGAGGGCTGTGAATGACAAGTTCATCTACGACGGACTAATATCCGAGTAATTTTTTGCACCTTAATTTCTGGTAGCGGACATCTCCGAAGCAATGTTTCGGTAACGAACCACACCATTTAACTCGCTTTAGGAAGAGATAGATAAGTACAGATGGCTTATGCGCCAGGAATACGCACAAAGTTGCTTGTCGCCCCTGACAATCGACCTTTTATTCCTGCAAGTGGTCTAGCGGTAGTTCAGTTTTATAGCGCACCTGCTTAAGTGAAAAGCTGCTGCGAATATGGCTGATCCCTTCCAGCTGGGTCAGGTGCTGTTCCAGAAACTGTTGATACGCGGCCAGACTAGGTACAGCAACCCGAATCAAATAGTCAAAATCACCGGTCATCAGGTAACACTCCATCACCTCCGGCCACTGGGCAACCGTACCTTCAAAAGCCTGCAGATTCTTCTTCACCTGATTATCAAGTGAGACCTGAATAAACACATTGACCGCCAGCCCGACTTTTTCCGGATCCAACAGGCTGACCTGGCCGCGAAAGAACCCCCGCTCTTGAAGAATTTTGACCCGCCGGGCACAAGGCGAAGGCGACAGGTTGATCAGCTCAGCCAGCTCAACATTGGATAGGTTGGCATCGGATTGCAGGGCCGCCAATATTTTCAGATCGGTTTTATCCAGTATGGATTGCATCGCACTCACCCTGATGACTCGCCCAAATAAACCGCATCATACCCACAATCTCCAAGAGATATCAATTATTGGTGTAACCAGCCAATTATGATTTATTTAATACCTTAAACAACCAATAACAGCACTCTAAACAACCATCTTTGGTATGACCCCCTAGTTCCCTGCATGCTATTTTTTAAATCAAATAATTCGCAACAAACAGACCTGTATATCGGCTCTGAACAGTTACTGGTTCAGAAAAATAAGCAGCTCCACGCCCTTATCCGATGTTACCGGTATACGCTACAGGAGACTTGCAATGAGTAAGACTGAGCCTTTAAGCCTCTATGTCCCCGAGCCGTCGACACGGCCGGGCGACAAACCCGATTTCAGCCATATCACCGTTCCCGAGGCTGGCGCTGCTCGCCGCCCGGAGATCGACTGTGCTCCAGACGCGATCCGTGACCTGGCCTTTGATATGGTGCGGGTACTGGATGATAACGGTGCAGCGGTGGGCCCCTGGGCGATTCCACTTGACGACGCACTGCTGCTCAAGGGCCTGCGGGTAATGGAGAAAACCCGTCTGTTCGACGAACGGATGCAGATGGCTCAGCGCCAGGGCAAGACCTCTATTTATGTGCGCTGCCGCGGTGAAGAAGCGATCGCCTGTGCCCAACGTATGGCTCTGGAGCAGGGCGATATGTGTTTCCCGACCTATCGCCAGCAAGGCCTGCTGATCGCCAACGACTTCCCGATGGTCGATATGATCAATCAGATCTATAGCAACTCCAAAGACAAGCTGGGTGGTCGTTCACTGCCCTTCTTCTACTCCGAACGTGATTACGGTTTCTTCTCCATCTCCGGAAATCTAGGTACCCAGTTTATGCAGGCGGTCGGTTGGGCGATGGGTTCCGCGATCAAAGGCGACGACCGCATCGCGTCCGGCTGGATTGGCGACGGTTCCACCGCCGAGACCGACTTCCACTCGGCGCTGGTATTTGCATCGGTCTACAAGCCACCGGTGGTGATGAACGTGGTCAACAACCAGTGGGCGATCTCTTCATTCCAGGGTATTGCCGGTGGTGATGCCAACAATTTCGCCTGTCGTGGTCACGGTTTCAACATCCCGTCGCTGCGGGTCGATGGCAACGACTTTCTGGCGGTATACGCCGCGTCTAAGTGGGCCATCGAGCGTGCTCGCAGCAATCTCGGCCCCACCCTGATCGAGTGGGTCACCTACCGCGCCGCAGCGCACACCACCTCAGATGATCCGACTAAATACCGCCCCGAGGATGATTACGCGCACTGGCCGCTGGGTGATCCGATCGAACGCCTCAAGCAACACCTGATTGCCAAAGGGATCTGGAGCGACGAGCAGCACGAGGCAATGACCAAAGAACTCAAAGCCGCGGTCAAAGCTGCCGCCAAAGAAGCCGAAACTCATGGCACCTTGGGCAAAGGCCCGCAGCCCGGCATTAGCGAGATGTTCAATCACGTCTATAAAGAGATGCCCGCGCATCTGCGTAAACAGCGCCAACAGGCAGGAGCTGTCTCTTATACACATCT
>SDWN01000087.1 GCA_004195305.1 Neptunomonas sp.
GTTCAAACGGATCGTATTCAATGTCCTGGTCGGCAACACGGATGATCACGCGCGCAATCATTCAGCCTTCGAGATACCGACCGGAATTGTGCTGACCCCCGCGTACGATATTTGCCCTCAGGGGCGCAGTGGGGGTGAGGCATCGCAGGGTATGAGGATCAAGGGTGAGAACAATAATTCACAACTGTTAGTTTGCCTTCAGGCGGCCCCTGATTATGGTCTGAGCGTCGACATGGCGACCAATATCATCAAGGATATGATTTCGATCGTGCATGGCTATTACGCCTGGATCTGCAATGAGGCGGATCTATCTCAGATCGATAGTAACCTGTTCTGGGGGCACCAGTTCCTCAACCAATCGATCTTTTATGGCGCCGAACACCTCCGATCTCTGTACCCTGATCAACCCGAATACGAGTATCGGGGCGACCGCTTATAAAAAATGGAACACGCAGTTGCATGTTATGGCGCAAAACGGAGGTACGTTCCATCGCCGGGCCATCCCCATCCGTACCCCTGTAAGCACCCCCGTTCGTGTTGTGTCCGCTGTCGGGGTAACCAGTGTCTTTTAGCATCTTACGTGAGTTACACGCACCGGCATTCGTACTGATCGAGAATTCACCCATTCATATACACGAAAAGGAACGGTGATGAACCATGCATTTGAAGATGGCGAGCGACCTACCCTGGCCGGATTTCTGGTTCGGCGATTTGTGGATCGCGCCATGCTATGGCTGCTGTATTAATACGCTCACTGCACAGATCTGCATCAGCGGAGCAATCCAATGCCCGCCGAACACGCCTAGCCATCCCTTTTGCCAGATAGCCCGGATCATCCCCAGGGTGTGTCGTGGTCGATCAAAAAGTGCACAGTTCAGGGTGGGTTGACGAACAGTCAGCCTATGGTCCTCAGAGCAGACGGTTTCTTATCCAGTGATTGGCGGAATATCGAGGGGCCTGCGATAAAAAAACCGCTTTTCTGTTAGGCACTAGTTATTAACTTCATACTCGACTATTTCTTACTTGCCTTTGGCTGCCAAATGACTAGACTACCCAGCAACAACACCCCCCACGCCTCTCTACGATGCGCACCCTGGGGGGTTACTTTTTTCTGGGCTGCCCGTTCTGGAGCTGGCCGATGAAATTCGCTAAAATACCCGAATCTATTGCCGACCAGCGTGCCCGTCTGCAGGCTCGCGGTATGCTGATTACCGATACCGCCGAGGCCGAACATTACCTCGCCCATCTCAACTACTACCGCCTCAGCGGCTACTGGCTGCCTTTCGAAGCAGACCACGCCAGCCACAAGTTCAAGCCCGGCACCCGTTTCGAGGCTGTGCTGAACAGCTATGTGTTCGACCGCGAGTTGCGGTTGTTGGTGATGGACGCCATCGAGCGCATCGAGGTGTCGCTGCGTACCCAGTGGGCCTATGCCCTGAGCCACCGCTACGGCCCCCATGCGCATCTGGATGTCAGCCTGTTTACCGCCAATGCGCCACGCTGGGACCACCAGCGTGCCTTGACGCGACTGACATCGACTGTACAGCAAAGCCGCGAGAGCTTTATCGTCCACCTGCGCAATACCTACGATGAGCCGCTGCCGCCGATCTGGGCGGTGGTGGAGATAATGACCCTGGGCGAACTGTCCAAATGGGTCGGCAACATGTTACGACGCCAAGACCGCAACGCCGTTGCCCGCAGTTATGGTCTTGATGAGATTAACCTCTGCTCTTTTCTGCACCACTTGGCCTACGTGCGTAACCTGTGCGCCCACCACAGTCGGCTGTGGAATCGTGATCTGGTGTTCCGCTTCAAACTCCCTAAAAGGGGCGATCCCAAGCTGCTGACTGCGTTTAACAGCAGCACACCCAAAAAACTCTACAACACCCTAGCGATGCTGGGTGGGTTGATGGATACAATCGCCCCGGGCAATCACTGGAAACAGCGGTTACAGCAGCTGATCGCTACCCACGCGATCGATCCCGCGCCGATGGGGTTTCCGACTGGGTGGGAACAGCGGGTGCTGTGGAAGTAAACCTACGACTGTGTGGGTAAAGGCATTATTCAATCAAGGACGATCTATCTAGTGCCTGACCGAAAAATACTTCTATCTATACAAAACAATCGAAGGCAAGAGGCTGTATCAGACGGACGGTGCTGGATTGTTGCTTGACCGGCATGTTCAACAGGCTTGCCAGGGCAGGGCGGTACTTCAGCCTCTGAGGCTTCAATCATCAGTTTACCGACCTCATGGCAAAGCTGCCGGATTCCTCGCTATCGGGATCGGCATGCCGCTGCTTATCGTCTAAGAGGCCTCCTATGGCTGCTGTCTTAATACGCTCACTGCACAGATCTGCATCAGCGAAGCAATCCAATGCCCGCCGAACACGCCTAGCCATCCCTTT
>SDWN01000795.1 GCA_004195305.1 Neptunomonas sp.
AGCTAACGAGCCGCCGCCTCATCATTGCTCATTATTGATGGCACCCGGAGCGGCGATGAACAAGCTAACGAGCCGCCCCCTCATTCAATTTTGAAAGGTGGCGTGCTAACGCAAGGCCTTGAGCGAGTAGACGTCGAAACGGCCCGATTTACCTTCAAGGGTAAAGCTGGGCTTACGTGTATTTAGGGTCGGGGCTTTACGCGGGCGCTTCACCACCACCCGATACTCCGCAGCCGCGAGCGCGGCTTCTAGCAATACCGAGGCATCGGCGTCCTCACCGACCAGATCACGGAACAGCAGCATCTCTTTTTTAACCTGAGCGGATTTGGCGCTGTGAGGAAACATTGGGTCGAGATAGACAACCTCGGGGGCCGTGCTGGCTGCGGCCAACCAGTCGATCGCATCGCCCTGATGCAACGCCATCGCGGCAATAATCGGTCCGACTTCCGGATCAAATTGAGCCCGCGCTAAGCCATCCTCCAGCAGCAACCCGACCACGGCGGTGCGTTCGACCATCTGCACCCGACAACCCAGGGTGGCCAGCACAAAACTGTCACGTCCGAGACCCGCGGTCAGATCCGCCACCTGCGGACGGATACCCGATTTAAGCCCGATCGCCTTGGCGATCTGCTGTCCGGCGCCGCCGCCAAATAGACGCCGGTGCGCCACGGCGCCCTCGAGAAAATCGACCCGGACCGGCCCCGGGGCTTTTTTACCTGCTTGCTGCAGCGCCAGACCCGAGGCTCCGACACAGAGCAACGCCTGCCCGGAGTCGAGCGCCTTAGGCACACAGTCGATGGCTTGCAACGGCAACTGCAGCTGCTGCGCCAGTTCGCGGGCGCGGTCGATATATGCGGGGGTCTGTGGCCAGATTGACAGCCAGCTATCCAGAGGAATAGGCATCCGTTCTCAGGCGTAGATATCGACACCAACCAATTCCGGCTGGGCTGCACCGAATTGAAAACCGGCGTTGGTCAGATAGGTCTGCATCGCTTCCTGGCCACGCAGGGAGAGTTCCCTATGGGTCGAATAGAAACGTTCTGAGTCGGCGTTTTGAGTAGCGCGGGCCTTCACAAAATCAGCGCTGAAATCACGATCCGCAGCCGCCGGTGTAGCACGTGCTGAACGGGCGGATTCGTGCTCGCCCCCCGAATGGGCGGCAGCGCCAACTACCGCTGCAGATCGCTGCGGTAGTTGAGGAAAATTAAATGAAGCGCCGATCTGCATGATCAGTGAGCCCAGCCCCTATCGGGGTAAAATAATGTAAAGACGAGTTGTTCGATTCTAGCCGAGCTCGAGCCGTAATAAAACCGTCGGTGCAGCTAAAACGCGACGACTGCATTAATTACGGCATTAACGACGGTATTAACTCCCGCCATAAACTACCGTCATTAACTACCGTCATTAACTACAGCCAGAAATACACCCCTAGCAGCAGGATCCCTAGCAACATCCGATAGATAACAAACGGGGTCATGCCAATGCGACTGATCATCCCCAGGAACAGATAGATACAGAGGTATGCACTGACGCCGGAAAGAGCAGCTCCCAGCAGCAGATCCAGCCAGTGCGCATCGGTCCCCTGCTGTGCCAGCTCCAGCCCCTTAAACAGACCGGCCGCCAGTATCAGCGGCGCAGAGAGCAAAAACGAAAATCGCGCGGCGGTCTTGCGGGTCAGCCCCAGCATCAGTCCCACGGTAATAGTGACCCCCGATCGCGAGGTGCCCGGCACCAGCGCCAGGGCCTGGCTACAGCCGATGATCAACGCATCTTTAATACCGATATCCCGGCTGTGCCGGGTTTCGGTGCGACGCTGGTCGGCAAACCAGAGCAGGCCGCCAAAGATCAACGTGGTCCCGGCAATGACCAGCATCGAACGCAGGTGCTGCTCGATAAAATCATTAAATAGCAACCCGGCTACACAGGCAGGCAGGGTGGCGATGATAATCGCCCAGGCCATCCGGCTATGCGCACCCGCTTTGCGCCTGACGCCATTCACAGGCAGCACCGTGCGCAGCCAACCGATCGTCAACAGAATAAAATCGCGGCGAAAATAGAACAGCACCGCAGCCAGGGTGCCGACATGCACCGCCACATCGAACCCCAGCCCCTGGTCCGTCCAACCCAATAGCTGCGATGGCAGGATCAGGTGCGCGGAGCTGGAGATCGGTAAAAATTCGGTCAGACCCTGCAGCAGCGCCAGTAGCAAAATATAACTCAGGGGCATGCTAGCGATTTTCCTTGCGCTGCTCGCCTTTTTTTAGTGCCACATTATCGCGCAAATAGACCGGCAACGCCTGCTCCGGAGACACCCCCTGCCCGGCCTCAATCAGCGCCGCACCGAGTTTGGCAATGGCCGCCGCACGGGGCTCGCGCGCCTGCTCGACCTGGA
>SDWN01000797.1 GCA_004195305.1 Neptunomonas sp.
GAACAAGGTTGCTCGTCACAAGAGCCGTCTTAACGCCCAGATCAAAGCGCTGTAATTCATTACTCGCTGTTGAAAAAAAACCGGCTCAGGCCGGTTTTTTTTGGTTTGTAGCCATTGATTATGGTCATTTCCGGTTGGGTCAACAGCCTGAATCTTGTAGCAACGGGGCTTCGCGCGATCTTTTTTAGCGCAGCAACGGCTAAAAGATCGCCTGCAGGCAGGCTCCCACGGTGCTATCTGCCTGGTCGCTAGGCGGGGGCTTGTCGAAACCAGGCCCTCCGCTATCCGGTTCATTGACCGGATTAATCTTAGCTTGGGCTCAGACGTCATTTATGCGGCATTTAACGGGCTATGGCTGATGCATCTCTTAGAGCACACACTGGCACAAGCTACGCAGCCAATGCAGTCGCCAGCATTGGCAACGGCCATCACCATTCGTTGCTCATCGTCGTCGAAGTCATCGTATTCGTCGTCATCCTCATCTTCGTCGGCTTCGTATTCAACCAGGTTAAGAACATCACGCGAGCAGACTTTGTAGCAGCGGCCACAACCGATACATTTGGTCTGATCAATCTCGGTGATAAATTCGGGTTCCCAGGCGCTGCCGTCCTGGGTCAATCCTTGGTAGTTGGCCATGTTTGTTGGCTCCTATTCGTAGCTTGAATTAGATCGCGGCAACCTTGGGATAGGTGCCAACCAGTGCCTGGGCCTGGCACAACAGCAGATCACTATCCGTTTTCATTTTCTCCAGGCTGGCAAAGCCGAATAGGTGGGCATCGCGTAAGATCTTATCCAGTACCACCAGTTTGCCGACCGTGATGATCACCCGTCCAAAACCTTCGTGGCTGATGCTGATCAACGGGCGTGCCATATGGCCGCACTCTTTTTCTATCACCACCGCCAGCGCGTTGTAGTAGGCACGAATATTGGACAGGGTGACGTCATCGGGATCGGCCACAATCGGCATTTCACGCTTGCGCTGCTTGGTCATGATGATGGGGTCCAGCACCCGCGCATCGCTCCAGTTCTCATAGGCACCGTAGGTGTCTATCGCGCGCAGCTGGCGGAGCATCTCTTTGACAAAATCGGTCGTTAGTACCGGGTCTTGCTGGTCGATAATGAGTTCGTCAAACATGGCTGTTGCTCCTGAAGTCATCGTACATTTTTAAATAAGGGTTATTCCTGCCAGCCTTCATCTTCCATCGCGGCAAAACGATCGGCGCTCTGCGGCTGTTGTTGTAGATGTTGTTGTAGATGTTGCTGCAGGTGTTTGGCTAGCCAGATGGGTGGGTCGGTTTCCCAGGCCTGTTGTAACTGGCCGATCTCCCGACCGATGGCGGTTCCCGGAATCGAACGGATCGGCTGAATGCCTAAGCTGAGCAGCTGGCGCACCGCTGCAGAGCCGATGGCATTGCTGTAGACCGCATGACAGCCTTCCAGCAGCTCCAGTTTGGTCAGCAGCTTACTGTGATTCTTGTCCTGCTCGGTCTCGGCGAATTCGGCCACCTCGATCAGCTCGTAGCTGTGGGTGGTGATGCTATAGATCATGAAGCTGCAGGCGGAGCCGAAGTGCTGATCGACATGCTTGCGGTCTCGCGTGGCGAAGGCGACGCGAATCTGGCTGGGGTTCACGTCGGCCGCGGAGAGCTTGAGGTGGCGCTCGAGTTTCATGCTGCTGCTCCTGTTAATGCTTTATCGGTGTGGGTTGATCGCATTTCTGACTCAGCACCGAGTTGTAAACGGGGATCGCGTACTGGTCGGCATGCAGGCGCAAATTAGCGATATCGAACAGGGTCTGGGCGCTACCGGCATAGCCGATCCAGCAGCGCCTGTGGGCACCATAGTGATGGTGTTGGGGAAAGCCTGCCGATAACACAGGTACACCCAAACGTTGCGCGGCATCGGCAAGATGACTGTTACCGATCAGCAGTTCTGCGCCCTGTTCGGCAGCCAGCGCTTCCAGATCCGCCAGGTCTCCCACCTTAATCAGCTGGCAGGGCGCATTGGCTAATGACTTGCTGGCGACCGGCGTGACGCCTACCACCACCTCGGCCCCCATCTGGGTGAGCCAGCTGCTGAGCGCGGTCAGCAGTTCAGGATCGCCGGCAACCGCCACCGGCGTTAAGCCGAGTTGGTAGTGGGTGTCGACCATCGCGTCCTGAAGTTGATTGCGTTGACGCTCGATCGAATCGGGCACCTGCTTGCGGCTGAGACGGCGCAGACAGTCGATCAGTTGATCGGTCGCCTCCAGCCCCATCAGGTGCTCGAAACGATAGGTCTCGACACCGGTGCGTTGGTGCAGGATCTTTGCTGCGTTGAACAGCGATCGTCCAATCACCAGGGTGGCGGCACTCTGGCCGAGCTGATCGAACGCCGACACGGGCGTACCCCC
>SDWN01000799.1 GCA_004195305.1 Neptunomonas sp.
ATTTCCACATCATCTCGTCATACAGACCGTGAAAACCTCCTTCAACCACGACCACCTTATTCCTGCCGGTAAAGCCGCGAGCCGTGCGGACCGCGCCGATGACCGCCTCAGTACCAGAGTTGGCGAAGCGCATCTTCTCAATGTTGGGGCACATCTGCTTAACGAGGCTGACCACCTCTGAATCCAGCTCGGTCGAGAAGCCGGATAGGGTGCCTTTTTCGGTGATCGTACGGATCACCTCTTGGTCTACACGGTTATCACGGTAACCCAAGATGATCGGGCCATAGGCCAGACGAAAATCCACATACACTTGGCCGTCTTCATCGGTGATGGTGCAGCCTTCCATGCTCTTCACAAAGATCGTGTGCTCTTCACCCCAGTAACGGTAGCTATCGGCTACGCCTAAAGGCATGTGGGTGCGCGCTGTGGCCAAAAGGGCCGCTGTATGGGGCTTTTTCATGCTGGACTACCGTATTCTACTGTGAAGAAGGGCGTGTGCCGGACGACAAATAGCGGGGTTGGGAGAACGCTAAAATCCGGCCAGAAAATTCAAGGGGCGGATTTTACAGGGCTCGCTATGCCATTACCAACCAGCGACTGCGATTACTAGACATAATGAATTGACCTGCCAAGCCTCGAACGCGTGGATTACGCTTGAGAGGTAGAAACACCCAACGCAGAGCCATAATCGAGGTGGGCAGGCATGGATAACTTTAGCAAATACATTGGACTGGATACACACAAGGACAGCATTGCTGTCGGGATCGCAAAAGCGGGACGAGACAAGCCTCTTTATTACGGAGAGATAAGCAACACGCCGGAAGCCATTGAAAGATTAATCAAGAAGTTAAGCCAGGATGGTGAAGTGCTGTCTTTTTGTTACGAAGCAGGACCTTGCGGGTATGTCATCTATCGGCAGATTATCCGACTAGGACACGTCTGTGATGTCGTTGCTCCTTCGTTGATACCTACGCGCCCTGGAGATCGGGTTAAGACTGACCGACGTGATGCAATGCAGCTAACAGGGTTGCATCGTGCAGGAGAGCTGACAGCAGTCTGGGTCCCTGATAATACCCAGGAAGCGATCAGAGATCTAACCCGCGCACGAGAGGATATGAAGGCCATAGAAAGGCAAACTCGTCAGCGTTTGTGTGCGTTTTTACTGCGTCACGGCAAGGTGTACACAACCGGGAAAAGCCGCTGGACGTTGACGTATTTTCGCTGATTAGAATTGATAAAATTTTAACTTCCCGTGCAACAGGTCGAAGGCCGCGGGGTCAGGTCTAGCTTTATAGCATTTATGAGCTACGCTTAATCTTATGAGTAGACCTGTCCGTATTGAATTTTGTGGTGCCCTTTACCATGTGACCGCCCGGGGAGATCGGCGTGAGACGATCTATGAGGACGATGAGGATCGTTGCGGCTTTCTTGCTCTGTTAGGCGAAGTGGTGGAGCAGTTCAATTGGCTCTGTCATGGCTATTGTATGATGAGCAATCACTACCACCTCTTGATTGAAACCCCTGACGGTAATTTGTCGAAGGGGATGCGCCAGCTTAACGGCGTTTACACCCAGGCTACCAACCGCCGTCATGGGCGGGTGGGGCACCTCTTTCAAGGGCGGTATAAGGCTATTCTGGTCGATGCCGATGCTTATCTGTTGGAGCTGAGTCGCTATTTGGTGCTTAACCCCGTGCGCGCCGCCATGGTGGCAGATCCTGCAGACTGGCCCTGGAGCAGTTACCGGCCCATGGTCGGTTTGGAAAAGCCGCCGTCATGGCTAGCCACGGATGGTCTATTGGCTCAATTTGGTCGCAGTCGGCAGGCGGCCCGTGACGCTTATCAAAAGTTTGTTGCCGAAGGTATCTGCAACCCGAGCCCTTGGGAAAGTGTGCTGCATCAGGTTTTTCTTGGCGATGAGACGTTCGTGTCGGCCATGCAGGCGCATCTTTCTGAGAGTGCAAAAGCGGATATCAATGTGCCCCGGGTACACCGGCGGCCACCACCCACTCCCTTGTCTGAATTAGCGAGTGAGTATCCCGACCGTAGTCAGGCGATGATCGCAGCCTATGAATCGGGAGCTTATTCGTACCAGGATATTGCTCAGTATTTTGGGGTTCATTTTACGACGGTCGGACGGATTATACGGCGCGCGCGCAGTCGTGACTGAGAGTGCGACCAGAGCAATGCTCTGTTGCTAGACCTGACCCCGCCGTTGCAGATGTTCTTCTTGGCTACACCCATGTTCACCAGCAGGTTGAGGCAGGAGAGGGCTGCGGCACCGGCACCCGAAACCACCAGTTTGATCTTGCCGATGTCTTTATTAACCCCCCGCAGACCGTTGTAGACGGCTGCGCCGGCAACGATGGCGGTACCGTGCTGGTCATCGTGGAA
>SDWN01000078.1 GCA_004195305.1 Neptunomonas sp.
GCACTCAGATCAACACGCTCCGGCAGGTGCTCGCACTACTAAAGAGGGGGCTAGTCCCGGGGTTGGGGCTTGAGCGCCTGATCTGCTTTACGATCGACACCGCGATGCAGTTATCACCGGTTAGCGACCCGGACAGCGCTACCGATCTATCCCACTT
The DNA here is from genome assembly GCA_004195305.1 of Neptunomonas sp. Lineage (GTDB taxonomy): Bacteria > Pseudomonadota > Gammaproteobacteria > Pseudomonadales > Balneatricaceae > Motiliproteus. Next base: position 158 of record SDWN01000078.1, read on the forward strand.
TACCCTGAACCTGAACATCCCTAGCCTGTTCAAAAAAATGAGCCACAAACAGCTCGCGGTCTGGGTTCATAGTGACAATCGCGCGCGGATATGGTCAGAACTCCCGGAGCCCTTTAAAGCACTCTGTCACCCCCAAAGTTTTGTGCTGATCTCATTATTCGACGGCGACCAGCCCGCGCTGATGCTGTATGCCGATCGGCACCCGCAAGACCTGGCGATCAGCGCGTTTCAATTCCAAAAGTTCAAGCAGCTGGCCGTCGCTGCTAACCGCTGCATCCAGCAATTAGCTACAAACAGCAACAAAGATGTCCGCTAAGCCTACTGCCCCTCACTTCGCCCGCAAGGAACAGCCATGATTACGCTCCCCGTGCTACTCGAACCCAGTACAGTCAACGAGCATCTAACCGATCCCAACTTACTCCTTATCGATCTGTGCAGCGCAGAACATTACGCCGCCGGGCACATTCCCGGAGCGGTCCACCTCGACCCGTCCCGGCTCCTGCGAGGCTCAGGTCCGGTGCCCAACAAACTGCCAACGGCCGAACAACTGAGCACACTGTTTTCAGAACTGGGGCTCACCCCCGAGCGCCAGGTCGTCGCCTACGATGATCAGATGGGGGCCTTGGCAGGACGCCTGCTATGGACCCTGGATATCGTCGGTCACCGCCACAGTTCGGTACTCAATGGTCAGCTGCGGACATGGAGCGAGGCGGGCTATCCGCTGCAAACACAGCCCTGCGCTCCCCGACCAGCGACATTTCAAGCCTGCATCGATAGCTCCCTGATCGCCGATATGGACTACCTGCTAAAACACCTGGGCGACCAGGATATCGCCATCTGGGATGCCCGTTCCGCAGCCGAATACCGCGGTGAAAAAATCATCAACGCGCGCAAGGGCGGGCATATTCCCGGGGCTGTGAATTTTGAGTGGACCCGGAGTCTAGTGAGCCCGGATGACTGGCGGCTGCTTGAGCCTAAGCATCTGAAAGATCAACTTATCAGCCGGGGCATAAGCCCCGCCAAAGAAGTGATTACTCACTGCCAAACTCACCGCCGCTCGGGATTGACCTACCTGGTCGCCAAAGCTCTCGGCTATCCAAGGATCCGCTGTTATGATGGTTCCTGGTTCGAGTGGGGCAACGCTCCGGACACCCCGACTGAGATCGACTAATAATCGTAACTCTCTGAATTAAAACCCTCTGAACGAGTATCCAGACCCCTCATGGCACGCCTATTCGCTCTCTTGCAGTACCTTCTACCCCAACATTTGCTGTCACGTCTTGTTGGCCGTCTAGCCGATAGCCGTATCGGCTGGGTCAAGAACAGCTTCATTGTTCTATTTAACCGTCTCTACGCAATCAACATGAGCGAAGCCGTAGAGGAGAATCCGACCGCCTACCCCAGCTTTAACGCTTTTTTCACTCGTGCGCTCAAGCCTGATGCCCGACCCATCGATCCCGACCCTCTATTGCTGGTCAACCCGGTAGATGGCGCCATCAGCCAACTGGGGAAGATCGATTACGGGCGGATATTCCAGGCCAAAGGCCACAGTTATAGCCTAACCTCGCTTCTGGGCGGCAATCAGGACCGCGCGCAACCCTTTATCAACGGTCAATTTGCGACCATATACCTCTCCCCCAAGGACTACCACCGGGTGCATATGCCGATCGAAGGCCGGCTACGGGAGGTAGTGTATGTGCCGGGTGATCTGTTCTCGGTCAACAACGCGACCGTTTCGGAAGTGCCGAATCTGTTCGCCCGCAATGAGCGCCTGGTCGCCATTTTTGACACAGCCGCAGGACCGATGGCGATGGTGCTGGTCGGTGCGATGATCGTTGCCGGAATTGAGACCGTCTGGTCCGGCCAGGTCGCGCCCAAACTCAGAAGCATCGAAACCAGCCGCTACGACAGCCACACACCGACACCCATCGTGCTCGCCAAAGGCGAAGAGATGGGCCGTTTCAAACTCGGCTCTACCGTCATTCTGCTGTTTGGTGCAGAGCGTATCGATTGGCTAAAGCAGTACCATACAGGCAACAACACTCGTCTAGGCCAGCCGTTAGCGCACCTACTCAACACCCAACAACCCAGCGCAATAGACGCTGTCGTTGAAACAAAAGCCAAGATGAAAGTTGAGGCAGAGATTGAGACACAGGTTTAAATCTGACGCGCTAGGAGCCTGTCGGACTTAGCCGATCGTAGCGAGGGGAAGACGATTTGAGGCAGATTTTTC
>SDWN01000084.1 GCA_004195305.1 Neptunomonas sp.
TGGAAAACTGAGAAACACCAGAAAGATGGCAAACGCCAGCTTAATAAAGTAGTTACCGGCACCGGCTTTCTCCAGCAGCGCACCGAACAGCACAAACAGGAATACAAAATCGGTCGAAACCCCCAGCGCCACACCGAACACACCTTCGGTGGTAACCCACTGGTGGTTAACCACCTGGGCCAGCGAATAGCCCTTGTGTTCGATCAGTTCGGGGGCGTAGTTACCGAAGAAACTGTAGAAAAGGAAGATCGCGGCGATAATCATCAGCGCCGGTCCCAGACTACGCCGGGCCGCCTCCAGCAGCAGCGGAATACCGATGCAGGCGACGATAATGTCCTGCGTCGATGGTGCACCGACCCGGTCGGAGATCGCCTCGTAAAAGATGAAATAATAGGCCGCGCAAAACGCAGCTATGATCGCTACAAACCAATCGGCGACCGGCACATAGTTACGGGGCGAGCGGGCGGAGCGTGGAAAACTGAGAAACACCAGAAAGATGGCAAACGCCAGATGGATCGAGCGGGTCTGGTTGCCGTTAAAACGCAGCCAGTCGATATCGATCATGTAAGGCAGTGGCGAGGCGATCCAGATCTGAAACAGTGACCAGATCAGGGCCACGCTCAGAATCACCTTGTGGGTCATCCCCATAGCTTGGCGGCCACCGGTATCGGCCGACACCAGCTCTTCGATGTTAAGGGCCGCAGCGCCTGTGTCGGAGCCAGAGCCGGACGGTTGTGGAGTAGTATTCGTGCTCATAGGGATCACCTGGACGGGTATACCTGACTATCAGGTCGAGAGGCGGTGGGAAAAACCGGTCACCCTGGGTGACCGACAACCGCAACCCGAGGGACAGTTCGTGATAGCCGCGCAGTGCGGCTAACTCGAACATCCGGGGAACCTCGATAGTAGTTGGAGACTGTCGGACTTGGACGATCGTAGGATCGTGCCCAGTCTGACAGTGTTGTAGAGAACGCGAGATCGATTGCCGGGTTTAAATCCAGCCTCGCTCTTTGTAGTAACGTACCGCGCCATCATGCAGGGGTGCAGACAGGCCATTCTTGATCATGTTTTCAGGCTTGAGGTTGGCAAAAGCCGGGTGCAATCGCTTGAAACGATCGAAGTTCTCGAACACCGCCTTGACCATGTAATAGATGGTGTCAGACGAGACGTTGTCAGATGATACGAAGGTCGCCGCCACACCGAAGGTGTCAGTGTCGGCATCGGTACCCTGGTACATGCCGCCGGGGATCTGCGCGGTGGAGTAGTAAGGGTTCTGGTTGACCAAGCCGTCGACATAGCTACCGCTCACCTCAATGACCTTCACATCACAGCTGGATGCGGCCTCTTTGATGTTGGCCACCGGATGGCCGGCGGTATGAACGAAGGCGTCGATCTTGTTGTCGCACAATGCCTGCGAGTGCTCGCTGGATTTCAGCTCAGAGGTCAGTTTGAAACTGGACTTATCCCAGCCCTTAAGATCCATCATCACTTCCATGGTGCCGCGTTGGCCGGAACCGGGGTTGCCGATATTGACACGCTTGCCTTTCAGGTCATTAAAGTGCGTGATGCCGGAATCGGCCCGGGCGATGACGGTAAAGGGCTCAGCGTGGACCGAGAATACCGCCCGCAGGGATTTATAAGGCCCCTTGCTTTCGAACTTGGAGGTGCCGTTGTAGGCGTGGAACTGCCAGTCGGACTGGGCCACACCCATATCCTGGCCACCCGCACGGATCGAGTTGAGGTTGGCGATGGAGCCGCCGGTGGACGGTGCCGAGCAGCGCAGGCCGTGGTCCTTGCTGGAGCGGTTGACCATCTTACAGATCGACTGCCCGACCACGTAGTAAACGCCGGTCTGACCGCCGGTGCCTATCGACACGTGGGTCTTGGTTACCGCCAATGTTGGGGTGGCAATAGCCGATGCCATCACCCCAGCCAATGCCAATCCTAACAGCTTATTTTTGTTTTTCAGTTGTTGCATGCTTACTCTCCAGATTTATACTTATTGTTTTGAGCCGTCATGTTTTTTCTACAAGATGCGTTCGCAACAGCCCCGCGAGCACAAAATTCTTAGTGTTTCGGTGACGTTTTAATCCACTAACTCGCTCTCTAACTCAAACACCCCCTCGACTTCGACCGCAGCCCCCAGTGGCAGCGATGAGCAGCCCACCGCAGCGCGTGCGTGCTGGCCTTTGTCGGCGAACAGCTCGCTGATCAGATCCGAGGCACCGTTGATCACCTGGGCGTGGTCGGTAAAACCGGCGGCGGAGTTAACAAACCCACCGAGCTTGACCACCCGGCGCACCTGCTCCAAGTCGCCGCCGCAGGCCGCCTTGACCTGGGCGACTAGATTCAGCACGCACTGGCGGGCGGCCGCCTGGCCGTCCTCCAC
>SDWN01000090.1 GCA_004195305.1 Neptunomonas sp.
GATGGGGTATTAAGGCATTGTATAGGCTTGCAATCGACTATTTAAGCAGTAATATTGGGCGCATACCTAGCCTGGATGTTGAATCACGATGCAATTTACTTTCAACCACAGAGCCTCGGCTGCAGCGGGTGCAAAATCGGCGCTGGGCGTGGCGTACCAGGTAGCACGTCCGCTGCTCCTGCGACTGCCGTAGGCAGTCTCTATCGTTTTTATCATCGACACCTCGTTTACTCTCTAATTATAGATTTAGGGGCCTATAGTGACGGTCCCGGTGGAGCCATACCATGAGCAATGATCACGTTATTATTTTTGATACCACCTTGCGGGACGGTGAGCAAAGCCCTGGCGCCTCGATGACCCGGGACGAAAAGTTGCGGATCGCCAAAGCGCTCGAAAAAATGCGCGTCGATGTGATCGAAGCAGGCTTTGCAGTTGCCAGTCCGGGCGACTTTGCGGCGGTAAAACTGATTGCCGATACCATCAAAGACAGTACCATCTGTAGCCTGTCCCGTGCTCTGGATCTCGATATTGATCGTGCTGGCGAGGCCTTGGCCAACGCCAACTCCGGCCGTATCCACACCTTTATCGCGACCTCGCCGATCCATATGAAGTACAAGTTGCAGATGCAGCCCGATCAGGTTGTCGAGCAAGCGGTCTATGCGGTTAAACGGGCGCGTAATCTGATCGACGATGTCGAGTTTTCGTTGGAGGATGCGAGCCGTTCCGAGCTGGATTTTATGTGCCGGATCGTCGAACAGGTGATCGATGCGGGTGCACGAACCATCAATATTCCCGATACTGTAGGCTACGCGGTACCCGAGGAGTTTGGCCGTACCATCGCCCAGTTGATTGCGCGAGTACCTAACGCTGACAAGGCGATATTTTCGGTTCACTGCCATAACGATCTGGGGCTGGCTGTTGCCAATTCATTGGCGGCGGTCTCCAACGGCGCGCGACAGATCGAATGTACCATCAACGGCCTGGGTGAGCGGGCCGGAAATGCGTCGCTGGAAGAGGTGGTAATGGCGTTGCGCACGCGCAAAGATATTCTCGGTCTGGAAACCGGCGTCGATGCAACCCAGATCGTGCCTTGTTCGCGTCTGGTCTCAGGGGTGACCGGTTTTCCGGTACAGCCAAACAAGGCGATCGTCGGTGCCAATGCCTTTGCTCATGAGTCGGGTATTCATCAGGACGGCGTGCTCAAACATCGGGAAACTTACGAGATCATGACCGCTCAGGATGTGGGCTGGAATACTAACAAGATGGTCTTGGGTAAGCACTCTGGACGGGCGGCATTTCGCGCCCGTCTGGACGAGCTGGGCATCAGCTTCGACACCGATGCGGAGCTGAATACGACCTTTGCCCGGTTCAAGGATCTGGCCGACAAGAAACACGAGATCTATGATGAGGATCTGCAGGCGTTAGTCTCCGGTGCGCGCAGTGAGGCGATCAATGAAAAGTTTCATCTGAGTTCGTTGAAGGTGACCTCACAGACCGGTGAAACGCCGGTTGCCGAAGTGGTGGTGATGGTTGATAGCGTGGAGGTCAGCGCCACCTCCGAGGGTAGTGGTCCGGTCGATGCGACCTACAGGGCGATCGAGAGTATCGTGCATACCGATGCGAGCCTGGAGTTATACTCGGTGAATGCCATCACCAGTGGTACCGATTCGCAGGGAGAGGTGACCGTGCGGTTAGAGAAGGGTGGACGGATTGTTAATGGTCTGGGTGCTGATACCGATATCGTGATCGCATCGGCTAAGGCCTACCTCAACGCGGCTAACCTGTTATTGTCGCATGTTGAAAAACCCCACCCGCAGGTCTAAGCCTGTCAGAGGATAACTTGATCGCGATCCAGCAAGAACAGCTACGGCAGCAATATCTGGCGGCGATAGGGGTGACCCTGTGGCTGCCGCGACGGGCGCTGCCGGGCGCTGCCGCTTCTCCGACCTGGCGTTGCCAGGCGGTGAGGTCTGGTGCGGGTGCCCGATTGGAGGCTGCGGTTACCGATGCGTCGGCAGATTCCAGCGCTCCGCGTCCTTTGGCGAATACAGCGCAGTTGCGGGAGCTGCTGCAGCGACCGGCTGAGGCAGGGGCTGCTGCCGGGTTGGTGCATACAGCGGCGGTTACAGCGCCCGTTGCAGCGACTTCAGTGAGCCAGGCAGGGGCGATTGCCGCCGAGCTGCAATCTTCCGCTTCGGTCGACGATGCCCGGGTTAAGCCAGGGGCTGAGGTCGTTTCCCGGGTTAAGCAAGGGCTTGAATCAGGGCTGGATCCTAAGGTAGCAGCGTCCACAGTACCCCGCTTCCGGCTGGCAATGATCGGCTATAGTACTGTCTCTTATACACATCT
>SDWN01000093.1 GCA_004195305.1 Neptunomonas sp.
TTTTCGCGTTACCACTGGCCCGGCAATATCCGTGAGCTGCGCAATGTATTGGAAAGGGCGCTGCTGTTCTCAGATCAAGGCCGGGTTTCAGAGACCTTGCTGGCAAATTTCTTACCCGGTAGCAGCGTGGCTAATCCCTCAAGAGGGGCGGCTACACAGCCATCGGATGCCGGGCAACCGCCGCAAACCCTTGCGGAGCAGGTTGCAGTCACCGAGCGTGCAGCAATCCTGGCTGCTATCGATCATTGCCAGGGAAATAAACTCCAGTCCGCCAAGCGGCTGGGTATCTCCCGGGCCGCGTTATACGAGAAGCTCAAGCGGCTGGGGCTGTCTTGAAAGCCAGACACTTGCGCTGGAGCGATGTCTTTAAATCCTGATATGGCGATGATGACGGGGATTTGGTTGGTGTCTTATGGGCTGTTTTTCCAAAAGAAAATCACTTGAATCGACGTTTTAAGCCCGTATCGGCAATGATGCGGGTGGCCACCTCTTCAATCGACAAGTTGCTGACATCCAGGATGGGGACGCGGTTGAGTTGCAGCATTGCCTGTGCATCGTCGACCTCGCGGTGGCATTGCCGTATCGAGGCGTAAGGGCTGTCGGGACGGCGTTGTTGACGGATGGCAGCCAGCAGGTCGGCATCGATGGTTAATCCGTACAGCTTATGACGATAGTTCCGGAGCGCCTTGGGGAGCTGCGTTTCGTCCAGGTCATCAGTGGTCAGCGGGTAGTTGGCAGTACGGATGCCGAATTGCAGGGCCAGGTACAGGCTGGTCGGGGTTTTACCGGTTCGGGACACGCCGGTCAGAATGATATCGGCGTGATCGTAGTCGCGATGGCGGCCGCCATCATCGTTGTCCAGAGTGAAATTAACCGCATCACCGCGTAGGCGGTACATCTCCTCATTTTCGTTTGCGCGCGACTCACCGGGGCTGTTGGCGGGAGGCTGTTGTAGTTGCTCTGCCAGTCCCGGTATCAGGGCACCGAACAGGTCGACGTGATAGCCGCTACAGCCCTGAAGTCGTTGGCGAATAGACTTGGCGGCGAGGGTGTAAATTAATAACGGTGGTTGTGCATCGAGCTGAGCACGAGCCTCAATCTGGGCGACAGTTCGATCAGCTTTTTCCAGGGTGTCGACGTAGGGCAGGGTGATGCGCTCAAACTCAACCTGCTTGAACTGGGACAGCAGGCTGCGACCCAGGCCTACTGCGGTGATGCCTGTGCCGTCAGAGATATAAAAAACAGTACGTCTAGCCATAAGTTTAAGCTTATGCCTCATTCCAGTGGGGGTTTTATCGTCCTATAATACGGATTTTTCCAGTCTGAGGCCCGTTCCATCTTGAGTCGCTATATTGTTGGATTTGACCAGATCAGTGCGCAAGATTATCTGCTTGTCGGCGGCAAGCATGCGCCACTGGGGGAGATGATTGCTCAGCTCGCCGACCAGGGGGTTCAGGTGCCGCCTGGGTTCGCCACAACCGCTCAGGCATACCGTGACTTCTTAGCGTTTAATGACCTGCAGCAGCGAATCATGCAGCGGCTTAATGAGCTCGATATCGAGAATATGGCTGCCCTGGCTGCGGCGGGTCAGCAGATTAGAGAGTGGATACTTCAGGCGCCGCTGCAACCGCAATTGATTGCTCAGGTAGGTACAGCCTGGACTGCGCTGGGCGGAGCAGAGATTCCGGTCGCGGTGCGTGCGTCGGCGATTGCAGAGGGGTTGCCGGATGCCTCGTTTTCAGGCCAGCAGCAGAGTTATCTCAACGTCAGCGGTCTGGATGCGGTTATAAAATCGATTAAGCAGGTATACGCCTCGCTGTTTAACGACCGTGCAATCGCGTACCGGGTTCATCGCAGCATCCCGCATGACGAAGTCATGCTATCGGCGGGGGTTCAACGGATGGTGCGCACGGATACAGGGGCCAGCGGGATACTGGATACGCTCGATAGAGAATCAGGGTTTCAGGGCGTGTTTTATCTCTGTTCGGTGTTTGGCCTGGGCGAGCCAGTGATTCTGGGTCAGGTTAGCCCCGATGAATTTTATGTCAGTAAGTCGCTATTGGATAGTGGCCGCCCCGCCATCATCAGTCGCAATCTGGGTACTAAGGCGATTAAAATGATCCGGGCCAGTAAGCCCGATGCGGAGCTCACCGTGGTCGTGGTAAAGACCGCGCCTGAACAGCGCTGCCAATTTAGTCTCACAGATACCCAGGTGCTCGAGTTAGCGCGCATGGGCGCCGCCATAGAGGCTCATTTTGATCAGCCGATGGCGATCGAATGGGCGTTGGATGGTGAAGATGGCCGGCTTTACGTGCTCCAGGCGCAAGGTGTGGGGTCGGTTAAAAGCAGCGCCCAGAGGGTCGAGCGCTACCTGATCAAGGAGACCGG
>SDWN01000618.1 GCA_004195305.1 Neptunomonas sp.
ATGATCTTGGCGATGCGGATGTTGAGCGGGCACTGCAATCTGCACGGGCGTTCCCGGGTTTGAAGGGGATGGATCTGGCTAAAGAGGTTTCTGCCAAGACCGCCTACGACTGGTATGAAAGTACCTGGGAATGGGGTATTGGACATACGGAGATCGATCCTGCAGAGCAACCTTTCCATGTGGTTGCGTATGATTTTGGGGTTAAGCGTAATATCCTGCGGATGCTGGTAGCGCGTGGTTGCAAATTGACCGTAGTTCCGGCGCAGACCCCTGCCAGCGACGTGCTGGCGCTGAATCCTGATGGTGTTTTCCTCTCCAACGGCCCCGGCGATCCCGAGCCCTGCACCTATGCCATCGAGGCGATCCAACAGGTGTTGGAAACCGAGTTGCCGGTCTTTGGGATCTGCCTCGGACATCAGCTTCTGGCGTTGGCCAGCGGTGCCAAGACGGTGAAGATGAAGTTTGGACATCATGGTGCCAACCATCCGGTGCAGGACCTGGCCACAGGCATTGTCATGATTACCAGCCAGAACCACGGTTTTGCCGCGGATGAATCAACCTTGCCAGACTGCCTGCGGGCGACCCACAAGTCGCTGTTTGATGGCTCATTGCAAGGGATCGAGCGCACCGATAAACCTGCGTTCAGTTTTCAGGGGCACCCGGAAGCCAGCCCGGGCCCGCACGATGTGGCCCCCCTGTTCGATCGTTTTATCAGCCTGATGCAGGCGCGCCGCGCTTAAGTTGCGCGCATAAGCAGCCAGCACTGCTCCAGTGCGCCCGTCATCCCCGGATGGCGGGCGCCGATACAGAACAAAACAGACCGGTTACAGACTCATGCCAAAGCGTACAGACTTAAAAAGTATCCTGATTATCGGGGCTGGCCCCATCATTATCGGTCAAGCCTGCGAATTCGATTATTCCGGCGCCCAGGCCTGTAAGGCGCTGCGCGAGGAGGGCTACCGGGTCATCCTGGTTAACTCCAACCCGGCTACGATCATGACCGATCCGGCGATGGCTGATGCGACCTACATCGAGCCGATCAACTGGAAAACGGTCGCTAAAATTATCGAAAAAGAGCGCCCCGATGCGATCCTGCCTACCATGGGAGGCCAGACCGCGTTGAACTGCGCGCTCGATCTGGCTCGCGAAGGGGTGCTGGATACGTTTGGCGTGGAGATGATCGGCGCTACGGCAGATGCGATCGATAAGGCTGAAGACCGGGACCGTTTCGACAAGGCGATGAAGAGTATCGGCCTGGCGTGCCCGCGTGCCTCCATTGCCCACTCGCTGGCCGAAGCGCTGCAGGTACAGGTGGCACTTGGCTTTCCTTGCATCATTCGGCCCTCATTCACGATGGGCGGATCGGGTGGCGGCATCGCTTACAACAAGGAAGAGTTTGTCGAGATCTGCGAGCGCGGTCTGGATCTTTCGCCGACGAACGAACTGCTGATCGACGAGTCGCTGATCGGTTGGAAAGAATACGAGATGGAGGTGGTGCGGGACAAAAACGACAACTGCATCATCGTCTGCGCGATCGAAAACTTTGACGCCATGGGCGTGCATACCGGTGACTCGATCACTGTGGCGCCGGCTCAGACCCTGACCGACAAAGAATACCAGATCATGCGCAACGCCTCGCTGGCGGTACTGCGTGAGATCGGCGTCGAGACTGGCGGCTCTAACGTCCAGTTCGGCATGTGCCCCGAGACCGGCCGCTTAGTTGTGATCGAGATGAACCCGCGGGTATCGCGCTCCTCGGCACTGGCGTCCAAAGCGACCGGCTTCCCGATCGCCAGGGTCGCCGCTAAATTGGCCATCGGCTATACCCTCGATGAGCTGCAGAACGAGATTACCGGCGGTCGCACCCCGGCTTCGTTCGAGCCTGCGATCGATTATGTGGTTACTAAGATCCCGCGTTTTGCGTTTGAGAAATTCCCCCAGGCCAACGACCGTCTGACCACGCAGATGAAGTCGGTGGGCGAGGTGATGGCGATCGGCCGCACCGTCCAGGAGTCGATGCAGAAAGCGCTACGCGGTTTGGAAGTCGGTGCCGATGGCTTCGATCCGAAACTCGATCTGCATGCCGAAGATTCAAGAGAGATTCTACTGCGTGAGCTGAAGAACCCGGGTTGTGAGCGCATCTGGTACATCGGTGATGCCTTCCGTGCCGGTATGAGCATCGACGAGATCTACAAGCTCAGCGGTGTCGATCCCTGGTTCCTGGCCCAGATCGAAGATCTGATCAGCGAAGAGGCGATGGTTTCTAAGCTGGGTCTGGCCGACCTTAATAAAGAGCTGGTATTTGGCCTTAAACGCAAAGGCTTCGCCGATGCACGTCTGGCCACCCTGCTAGGTGTCAGTGAGAAGGAGTTCCGCAAGCGTCG
>SDWN01000628.1 GCA_004195305.1 Neptunomonas sp.
CATGCGTGGCGTGGGGTTTGTTTCGACCTGGGTGCAGTCTTCGTCGGGTTGAAACCCGACCCTCAAGATCGAATGCGCATGCGTGGCGTGGGGTTTGTTTCGACCTGGGTGCAGCATGCACCGGGTTGACGTCTGGTCTGACTCCCCATGATCTTCAGCCATACAGGCTGCCATCCTCATTATTGGCACTACTTGTGCATGATATCTGGTAAGCGGACTTTTTTTGCCGCTTGACGGAGAGCAGCAGCATGAACAACGATCTCAGTATCAAATCCTACACCGACCTCAATGAGCTGAATAAGCTCAAACAGGCGGGCCGTGAAGATGCACCCAGAGCACTGGCGGCGGTGGCTGAGCAGTTTGAGTCGTTGTTTCTGAATATGATCCTTAAAAATATGCGCAAGGCCAATGAGGGCTTGTCCGAGGGCGGCCTGTTCGATAGCAGCGAGAGCAAGTTCTATCAGGATATGATGGATCAGCAGCTCAGTGTGTCGCTCTCGTCGGGCCAGGGCATCGGCTTGCGCGAGGTGTTGATCCGCCAGTTGTCGCAGGGTGCTGTGCCGCAGCAGGTCGATGCAGAGCAGGTGATTAAGCTGGATCGCCCGGCAAACCCAGCCACTGCAGGCTTGAATCAGCTGCTTGAGCAGGGCGCCGCGCTGACCGTTCAGGCATCGCAGGGTGCGGTGCCGCCGCAGCAGGTCGATGCAGAGCAGGTGATTCAGCCAAATCACCCGGTAAATCAAGCCTCTGCGGGCTTAAATCAGCTGCTTGAGCAGACCGCCGCGCTGGCCGTACAGGCGTCGATAAAACAGGCTGCTGCATCTGTTTCTGCGGTCGACGCCGCCAGCGCCACCAAGCCGCAGCGCTTCGAATCCCCCGAGCAGTTTGTGCAGCACCTGTTTCCAGTGGCCGAGCGGGTAGTGGCGGCGGCGGGCGTGGCTCCGGAAGTGCTGGTGGCACAGGCGGCCCTGGAAACCGGCTGGGGCAAACATCTGCCGCGTCACCCCGATGGCGGCAACAGTCACAACCTGTTTGGCATCAAAGCCGATCAGCGCTGGAGTGGCGAGCGGGTCAGCACCAGCACGCTGGAGTTCCGTGACGGCCTGGCGCAGCGCGAAAAATCCAGCTTCCGTGCTTATGGCTCCTATGAACAGAGCATGCAGGATTATGTCGAGTTTCTGAGCCAGGGGTCGCGCTACCAGCAGGCACTCGATCAGGCGCATGACCCGCGCAGTTATACCCAGCAGCTGCAGCTGGCCGGTTACGCAACCGATCCGGACTATAGCAGCAAGATTATGGGCATTCTGGACAGCGATCTGCTGCAGAATGCCATCGCAAAAATGACTGAAAGTTGAGCTGGGTTCTAGGTAGGGGCAGTTATTTGATCCCTCACCTGCGTAATCAGATACAGTCTTAGCTAAGCGTAGTAACGTAATTAGGAGGTTCAGATGGCTGGATCAATGGGTATCGCCCTGCAGGGGCTCAATGTCGCGATGCGTGGTTTTGAAACTGCGAGCAGCAACATCGCCAACGTTAACACCCCGGGCTATTCACGGCAGCAGGTTGAGCTGACGTCGCGGGCGGCGCCGGCGCAGGGGGTGCAGGTTCTTAATGTCAGCCGCATCGCCGACAGCTTTGCGACCCAGCAGCTCTGGTCCAGTCAGGCGGCGTTCGCAGAATCTTCGCAGTATTCATTTCTGGCCGGTCAGGTCGATGATCTGTTGGCAAACCCGAATACCAATATTTCGGCAGTTACGGATCAGTTTTTTGCGGCCTTGCAGACAGGGGTCGACGATCCCGCATCGATTCCCAATCGGGAGTTGATTCTGGTTCAATCGGAATCACTGGTGCTGCGGTTTGTCGAGGTGGACCGGCAACTACAGGCACAAAGCGATGCCGTTAATGCCAAGTTGGAGGGTACGGTCAACGAGGCCAACCAGATGGCGGGGCTGGTCGCCGAGCTTAATGACAAAATTCGACTAGCGGATGCGCGGGGTGAGGCGGCCAATGAATTGAAGGATCACCGCGACGAGCTGATCCTGTCGATCAGTGAGAAAATGGGCGTTTCGGTACAGACAAGTACCGGCAGTACCGATATCAACCTGTTTGTGGGCAATGGCGTTATCCAGGGCCGGCGCCATCATCCCGGCGATGGTACGCAGCTCTTCGAGCTCCTCTCTCCCGATGTCGCCGACCACGACGAGCAGGGCATTATTGACCGTAAAGAGACGCTCGTGAAGCTTAACGAGGCTGATGCGGTCGATGATCCGAATCCTTTCCTCGGTCGGGGCGACGATGCCGTAGGGGTGAGGGTCGTAGAGCCGGCGGCTGAACGCGACATTGGCCAGGAACGAGGACTGGCTCCGGTTGAGTTTGAGTT
>SDWN01000853.1 GCA_004195305.1 Neptunomonas sp.
AGATGTGTATAAGAGACAGGATAGGGGCGATTCAGTACCAGACCTAATGGCTGAATTTACCCGCGCGACGGAGAGTAAAGAGAAAGAAGGAAAAGGCTCTGGATCGTCCGAAGGTGTGGAGATAGGGCACACACCGGAGCTACGTCCGTTTCGGGCACGAAAGCGTGATCATGGTACGGACCGGGATCGCTAACGGTTAGGGTTTTATCTAGCCCTAATGGCATAGCACGCGAGCTTAACACCAGCTTAGTTTAACCAAGGGCTGTTTTGCGGCGATATTTGCCGCAAAACAAAACTATTGTAAACCATGCTTCGTTCTGTTAGTTTAATAATATTGATTAATGCGGCGTTTTTCGCCGTATATGAAGCGAAAGGTAAACCATGCCGGGATTGGAGCCCAAAAATCAACTGGACGTACTTTTACCCTATGCCATGATCGCTACCAAAAAATGGTTGTCTGCTGAGGGGGTAAATCGCCATACGCTGGATAATTCCCTTAAGAGTAAGAAGCTGGAAGCTCTGTCAGTAGGCGTTTACATGCGTACTGGTATGTCGGTGCCATGGGAGGGCATGGTTTGTTCGCTTCAACGTATGTCAGTAACACCTGTTCACGTAGGCGGATTGACTGCGCTTGAGCTACTTGGTTTTGGCCATTATTTATCAAGCTCCAAAGAGAGAACGGTTCATCTGTACTCTGAAGCCAAGCTCCCGGCTTGGCTCGCGAAGTTGAAGCATAAGGGCACATTTCGGTGGCATGGTACGAAGACTTTATGGCCTGCGGAGTTGTTGGAAAAAGAGAAGGTAGTCAAAGAGTATCAATGGCGAGAGGATTTGCCGCCTTTGATGATCTCTAGCCCTGAAAAGGCCTGCCTTGAAATGCTTATGGATGTTCCAAAGACAGTAAGTTTTGAGCATGCTGATGAGCTTATGCAGGGCCTCACCAGCCTTTCTCCACGGAAGCTGGAGGTGTTGCTCAACTCTTGTCGTCATGTGAAGGTGAAAAGGCTGTTCTTCTGGTTTGCCGACCGGCAGGGTTATTCCTGGCTCAAAAAACTGGATTATCAAGATTTCGATCTGGGCAAGGGAAAGCGTGTGGTTGCTAAAGGTGGCAAGCTGGATAAGAAATATCAGATAACAGTACCGGATTACTTACATGGATAGAAATAGCTCTTACTACAAACAGGTGCAGTTGCTGGTCCAGCTTCTGCCTCTTATTGCAGAAGAAGAATGTTTTGCGTTAAAAGGCGGCACGGCGATAAACCTGTTTGTCAGGGACTTACCGAGATTGTCTGTTGATATTGATTTGGTCTATCTGCCGATGAAAGGCAGAAATGATGCACTTACCGATATCAGGGAGGCTCTATCCCGTATTAGTGGGAGCATTAAGAATGCTTTTCCTGATGCCGGAGTGGTTGAATCTTTCAAGGATAAAGTTGATGCGCTTCGTCTTGTTGTTTCGCGCAATAGTGTCCAGGTCAAAGTTGAGCTGTCGCCCGTATTAAGGGGGACGGTATTTGATCCGGTAGTGATGAGTGTCTGTGAGTTGGTAGAAGATGAATTTGGCTATGCTGAAATTGCCGTGGTCAATCAGTCTGATTTGTATGCCGGAAAAATCTGTGCGGCGCTGGATCGGCAGCATCCTCGGGATTTGTTTGATGTGATGTTGCTGTTGAATAAGGATACGTTCACAGACGATCTTCGTAAGGCGGTGATCGTTTATATCATAAGCCACCCAAGGCCAATCGCCGAACTCTTAAAACCCGGCATCAAGGATATAAAGCAGATTTACGAGGGTGAGTTTGCCAATATGTCCGAGGAAGAGGCCAGCCTAGACGAGCTGGAAGACATACGGGAATTTTTGATTGAGCTGATTAATGCGGATTTTACCGACGAGGAGAGGCGCTTTTTATTGTCTTTCAAAAATAAAGCGCCAGATTGGACATTGTTGGGGTTAGACGGGATTGAGGATTTGCCCGCCGTACGGTGGAAGCAGATTAATCTGGGTAAGATGCCGGAGGATAAGAATAAGTTGGCGTATGAAAAGCTGGTCTCAATTCTTGAGGTTGAGTAAGTGCTTGGTTGTGCGAATGCGGTCAACATTCAGGATCAACATCTGAGCATCCTTGGTTAAACCGGATGATCGTTCTGTTACGGCTCTACCTGAAGATAAGCGGTCATTCAGACCGAGAGTGATCAGCCTGCAGCCAGCGGCCCATAAGAGACGCTGAAGGTCTGCGAGCACTGTAACCATCCCTGCTCTGTTGATCAGCGTGCAAAAGTGACCAGGTATCCGGGGTTTTCAGCGTCCAAAATTGACCACCCCGGAGTGTGTGTAACTATCC
>SDWN01000856.1 GCA_004195305.1 Neptunomonas sp.
CTATTAAATAGCGATCGATCCGGGGCGGTAATAGGTGCCAATAAGGTATCGATAGCTTGTTCCGACAAAACAGTACCGGCAGATGGTTCCGGCAAAAAAAACTCCGCCGTCGCCGCCTGTTACTTTTTTCCCTCTAACTGGCTTTTGAGCCCGAACTAACTCCGCGTATTTCAGCCACTTCCCCAGAACGCCCCTAAACCATCCTGAAACGAACAGCCGAAAGAAAGTCTGGATCTGATCCGCAAACCGCAGCAGGACCCTCTCCGCTTGGTTGTCATGGCGGTGCTGGCAACGCACCTTCTCTTGCCCTGCCAGCGGTAAAATGGGCTGAGGAAACGGGCCAGGGTTCAAACAGGCCAGGGGCTGCAGGCGTTTTCCGACAGCCTCAACGGCACCAAAAACCTCCATACACCAGATTTGCCACCACACCAGGAGGTAGCCAGACTACCGGTACACTACCGGCGCGCCCACTGCGCCCCAAAACCGGGGAGCCACGCCGGACGCGGGGCCTGTCCAGACGCAGCAGAATAAACAGCCACGAGGTGAGAGATAATCCATGCCCAGCGATTTTGATAAAGATGCCTTAGCGTACCACCGTGCAGGACCCGCCGGAAAACTGGCTGTCGTGGCCACCAAGCCGATGGCCACGCAACGCGACTTGGCGCTAGCTTACTCCCCCGGGGTGGCTGCTGCCTGTAACGAGATTGTGCGCGATCCCTACGAGGCCGCTACGCTCACCGCCCGCGCCAACTTGGTTGGCGTGATTACCAACGGCACCGCGGTGCTGGGGCTGGGTAATATCGGCCCGCTCGCCTCCAAGCCTGTGATGGAGGGCAAGGCGGTGCTGTTCAAAAAATTCTCCAACATCGATGTGTTCGATATCGAGATCGACGAACGAGATCCGCAAAAGTTTATCGACACCGTGGCGCGTCTGGAACCCACCTTCGGTGGCATCAATCTGGAAGATATCAAGGCTCCCGAGTGCTTTGTGATCGAGAAGGCACTGAAAGAACGGATGAACATCCCGGTGTTTCATGATGACCAGCACGGCACCGCCATCGTGGCTGGCGCTGCGGTGTTTAATGGCCTGCGCGTGGTCGGCAAGGAGATAGCCAAGATCAAACTGGTCGTGTCGGGCGCCGGGGCGGCAGCGCTGTCCTGCATCGACATTCTGGTCAACATGGGCGTACCCAAGGAAAACGTCTGGGTCACCGATATTGCGGGCGTGGTTTACCAGGGCCGTACCGAGCAGATGGACGAATACAAGGCCCGTTATGCTCAGGTCACTGAGGCACGCACTCTGAACGATGTGATCGCAGGGGCCGATGTATTTCTCGGCCTGTCTGCCGCTGGCGTACTCAAGCCCGCCATGGTCAAGCAGATGGCCGCCAATCCGATGATCCTGGCGCTGGCCAACCCCAACCCGGAGATCAGCCCCGAAGAGGCCCATGCCGCGCGTCCCGATGTGATCATGGCCACCGGCCGTTCCGATTATCCCAACCAGGTCAACAATGTCCTCTGCTTCCCGTTTATCTTCCGGGGTGCTCTGGACTGCGGCGCCACCACCATCAACGAACCGATGAAGGTAGCCTGCGTCAAAGCCCTGGCCGATCTGGCCATGGCCGAACCGATCGATCGGGTGCAGAAAGCTTACGCCGGCGAGCCGCTGCGCTTCGGCCCCGAGTACCTGATTCCCAAGCCCTTCGATCCGCGCTTGATCGTCGAAGTCGCCTCGGCGGTAGCCAAGTCCGCCATGGAGACCGGCGTGGCGGCGCGTCCCATCGCCGATCTGGTCGCCTACCGACGCAGCCTGGCCCGCTTCGCCTACCGCTCCAGCCAGCTGATGAGTCCAATCCTGGAGCGAGCGCAAAAGGATCCCAAACGGGTCGTGTTCGCCGAGGGCGAAAGCAACCGGGTACTCCAGGCCGTACAACAGGTGGTCGATGAAGGCCTGGCCCGGCCGATCCTGGTGGGCAACACCGCACGGATCAACGCACGCATCCTGAGCCTACAGCTGCGTATCAGCGCAGGGCGCGACTTCACCATCATCGACCCGGTCGGCGGTAACTGGTTAGAGCCCTACCTGGCCGACTACATCGACCGCATGGGCCGCAAGGGGATTTCGCCGGATGAAGCCAAAAGCATCCTGCATTCGGACAAGACCGTTATCGCGACCCTGATGTGTCTGCGCGGCGATGCCGACGCCATGCTCTGCGGCGCCCACGGTCGGTTCCGCCAACACCTGGAGCGGATCGACGACCTGCTCAGCACGTCTGCCGAGTCTGGCAACTACTCCACGGTCACCGTGCTGAGCCTGCCCAGCGGTACCTTCTTCGTCTGTGACTCGCATATCAAACCCAACCCGACCGCAGAAGAGG
>SDWN01000382.1 GCA_004195305.1 Neptunomonas sp.
GGCAGTCGTTCGCGCTCCATAGAGTAATCAAGCGCTCTGTTCTGGTAATCCGCAGCCACGCCAGACGCCTGCCTGGATGCTTTGGCTGCTGCATCTGCTCCTGTCACATCGTCAATAAGGCCCAGTGATGCAACCTTGACAACCTTGTTTACAACATTGCTCATCGTCTGAACCTCGCCATTATTTTACCCTGCTCATTCTTTGGCCCTATCAGAGCGTTAGCTATATGCTCAAAGCCGCAATTCTTAGCTAAGTTTACCACAGAGGCAGGGACTACCGCCCCAAGGATAACTTCGCACCAATCGTACTCCCTGAAGCTGGCCTCTATATAATCGTTGACTGCCTCACGCAATCTACTCTTGCCGGTTTTTTCTGCTGCGATATGGATAGCTAGCGCAAGATCCTGCCGGGTAGATGAGAAGTAAACGCACGCCCCCCCCTTCTCCCATCTGTGAACAATATAGTTTTCATTCCTGAACAAGCCAAGCCGGTCTGGCTCCGACAAATCATCAAGAAGCGTGATCACTGGCCGACCTTATGCCCTTGAACGTGTATCTCAAACGTGCTTAGGCTTAGCGAGTCCTGGCTCAGCAGCTGGATCGTATCACCATTGTCGCCTATCAGCTCTGGCACGAAATCAACATTTTTAAACGTCCATCTTCCATTGATGCCAAATAGCCCGCCCCCGGACTTTGATGTATCCGGCAGATCAAACATATCTCGCTTCATGTCCGCGTTGGATTTCCAGTTAGTCACTGTATGGAAAACGCCTGATAGCTGCTGGCGGACAACGATCCCATTGGTCAGCGACGTTTGATTACCAAACTTTGAATCATCTGACGCTGTGGCAAAGGTAGACGATATTAATATTCTAAGTATGTGCCATATCTCCCCGGCAGGAGGCCCAGCGCTATATATAATAGGGCTTGCGAGAGTCCCGTTAAGCGCCGCAATATTCTCTTGAACTTCCTCGATAATCGTTCCGTTCGGGTGCGCGTTATCCATCGGCCGATCCAGCTGAATCACTCCAGGTGCGCCCGGGGTTGGAATAGCCGTAACCACCGCCCCGTTAGGCTCGCCTACATCGTTAATGGTTATGGAACTGCCCGGAACACCCGGAGTGGACGCAACAAACCCAGTCGTATCGGCAACCGATAACGTTATAGCTCCAGGGATAGAGGCCACGGTCAATGTCGTCGATACCCCTGTAGGCGTGCTTATGTGCCGGTTTACGGGGAACCTATGAACGTCTGACTGGTGGACGTTTAGAGCACCCCTGAACTGCTCGATGTTATCGTATAGTCCTGCAAGGTCTTTTGCTGTTAATACGGCCTTTACCACCTCCGCGTCATCGTCATCAACTAAAGCGTCTTCAAGACGATGGCTCGACGCCTTGAATCCGCCTTTTTTAAGTATCGTCTGCAGGCTGAATGATGTTTGCGCGATTACACCGTTGGTATAGACGACCCGTAGATATCTGTTAGCCGGTGAGAATGTGTAAGTCTTGCCTGCGTTGGCAAATATCGAGAAATTGTCATCCTGAGTTACCGTAATTTGATCGGCGCTCCATTGGACCACAAGGCCGATTGTTGCGCTGTTTTGATCTGCAGCTATTCCAACCGATACAGTGTTGTAATTGAGAGTGTCCAGCCAGGCGCCGGTGAACACCGCAGACACCCCCAGTAGCGCGGCCGATGAATTGCCCGCGTCTAATAGCCCGTTGTTAACAGTATCTACCAATACCGTATTTGTTACCTCTACCTCTCTAATCAGACTCACTAGTACCAACCCCCAGATTCTTCGTCAAATGTGATCAATAGCTTCTCCTGCATCGCTATGAACTCAGAGGCATTAACGCCAAATAACTTTTCCGTTCCAAAAGGGTTGATTGTCACCCTAAAGCCGCCTGTAATCCCAGTATTTACAAGTCGATAGTTAGTGCCGTCTATACCCTGCTGAAGATTAGCAACCATAGGCCCACCAAAGGTATCGGTATCAAAAAACACATCCTCGTCTAATGAGGTTAACTCGTACGGAGATGTGGTTATGTGGGTGGTGTTCTTGATTATGTCGTTTTTAGTATCGATCTGATCAGCCAGAGCTATCAGGTTGCGGAAGAAATTAAGCCATTCCTCAATTACAGCATCATCCCAGTCTGTTATGTGCTGCAGATCCACAGCCGAAAGCGCAAGGCTGCGCAGAAGCTCCTTTGTGTCAGCCATGATCGATTGTCGCCCTTGAGAATGCCATACGTGACCGGGTTGCCCCTCTTAGCCTGAACCCTACCCAGTCGGGCACATATCCAAGCGTTCGGGCTATAAACCTGTTCCCGTAGTCACTAGGGGCACCGTAATCAAGCCGCCATTCG
>SDWN01000385.1 GCA_004195305.1 Neptunomonas sp.
TTCCTGTAAAACAGTCTGAGGTGAAATTGGCTGCCGCTAGCGGCTTAGTTAGCAGTAGTAGCTGGGCGGAAATAGTTATCCAGCAGGTGCCTGACAATCAAACGCAGGGGTTCAGTGGACTGCGTGACCTTCATGCGCAGGATCGCGCCCTGCCATGAACTGAAAAAAATCGAGGCCAGCTCACCGGCCGGGATATCCCGGCGCACAGTGCCCTCCTCTTGGGCGATCAGCATGTCATCCCGGATGCAGTTAAGGACCTCCTGGCTCGAGCGTTGGATCGCTTGCCTAAAATAGGGGCTGCTGTTGGCAAGCTCGCCGCTGAGATTGGCCAGCAGGCAGCCGGTCATCGGTTGTTGTGCGCCGTATTCTTCGATAATGATATCCAGGGCGCGACGGATCTGACTGAGTTTATCCAGTCCCGGTTGTTGGAACTCCATTTCCCAGCGATCGAACTGCAGGGCGCGGTAGTGATCAATGATCTCTACCGCGAAATGTTCTTTAGATTCAAAATAGTGATAGAAGGAGCCCTTAGGGATACCGGCCGCATCCAAGATCTGTTTCAAGCCAGTACCGTTGTAGCCCAGATTGTTGAACAGGGTATAACCCTGTTCCAGAATATGTTCCCGGGTGCTATCGCTTTTGCGAGGCGTCTCCATAAGGGGTCTCTAGCTGCTGAGGTTGGTGGTTGTTACCGGCTGTAGTTATGGTTGTCACTGCTGGGCTGTCTTGCGTAGCCGTTACATACGCAATAGACCAGTCGTCTAGGTAGTCTGAGTTTATTAGACCGGTCGTCTATCTGTCAACTGGATAGTCGCGTTTAACCAACCCGCAAACCGGTTAAGAGTCGTCAGGTGGCGATATCAAAGACCAAGGCTTATTGATAATTAGAGACGGCTAATGTAGATTATTGTTTTTGAAATCCGAGGTGCTGTTATGAAAATTCGTTCTGTTACCGGTGTCATCGCGACAGTTTCTGCCAGCCTGTATCTGGTGCTATCGGCACAGGCATTACATGCGGCGAGTATCGACGTTCTGGATGACAATGCTCAAACGGCGATTAAGGCTTTGGGTGGCGCGTTACAGGCCGAAATTAAGGGGGCGATGAAGCAAGCAGGTCCGGTGGCTGCAATCGCTGCCTGTAATGAGCAGGCGATGCCGATAACCGCTAAGACCAGCATCGAGCAGGGCATGGATATATCGCGTACCGCGTTGCGGATCCGCAACCCCGATAATCAGGCGGATAGCTGGGAGCTGGAGGTGCTGCAGCAGTTCCAGGAGCGCCAGGCCGAAGGCGAGCCGCTGATGGGGATGGTGTACAGCGCGATCGTTGAGCAGGAGGGGCAGCAGGTTTACCGGATGATGCGGGCGATTCCGACCCAGGCAGTGTGTCTGAACTGCCATGGCAATGACCTCGATCCTGAAGTGGCGCAGAAGTTAACTACGCTCTACCCCCAGGATAAGGCGACAGGCTTTGCTGTGGGTGATCTGCGCGGTGCGTTCAGTGTGCGCAAGGTGCTCTGAATCCGGCTTGGATTAGCGGTTTAATTGAGGGCTATAAGGCGGTGTACCCTTAGTTGTTGTGACGAGCACAGTCTGAGGTCTCCAGGGTGCCCAAAACGGTCATTCGATAGGCGTGAGATGCGTGCCAGTAACCGACTGTTACCGGCACAAAGCAACCCCCAGTCTTTCCCTGGCTACGGCCGTTGTTGCGACTAACCGGCCATCAGCCCGGAGGTATGTCAGGTCGATGATCAGCTCGTCTTACCCTCTCCGCATGAACCAAATTCAATATGGAATTTGGTGTGGGTTACCTACAGTTCAATAGTGGATAGTTGCAGCGAGTTCAAGCGATTTCCGTTCTTGGCTTGCGCCCAAAGCCGTCGTAACGGACAGTCTGATTAGCCCCCCACTATGAGCACACAAAACAGACTTCACCCAATGGTGGTGGTGTGGCCGCTTTGCACCAGCAGAGCTGGCATTCAAGGCCCCTGGTCAAACTATCGCTTTCTCGGCAATGCCTTCGTAACCCCTCCAAAATACGGCTCCGTCCTCCCCTCGCGTCAATCCTGACGTTATAGAAATCAGGTATATGGCCAAGATAGCCCCCCACCCTTCGTAGCAGGTGCAAGCAAGCGAGTCTTCGATATCAGTCTGTCAGCTAAGGACATGCTTCAGGCCAGTACACATGTCCACCATGGACACAGTGCCGGTTGTCACAGTTTTGTCTGCTGGCACAATACGCAACGTGTCTACATCGGCTGGTCGCAAGGTTGTCATTTGTCCTGCGGTCACTAAGAAGAACGTCAGCTGTGAAACCAGTGGCTTAGTATCACGCAGGAGATAAACATTGGACATTACCCATCAAAA
>SDWN01000622.1 GCA_004195305.1 Neptunomonas sp.
CCCAGGATCCCAAGCCGCATGCGCTGGCATTGTGTGTCGATGAGGACTGGCGCAGCTGCTTGCCAGGGCTGCTGCAGGGGCTGCCCGATACCCGGCCTCCTTTTCTGGTGCTGTGCCCCACCAGCGATATCGAATTACTCAGAGCCGCCATGCGCGCCGGCGCACGCGATGTGCTGTCGCCACCGTATGAGGTGGAAGATCTAACCTCACAGTTGCTGGCGCTGGCCAGCGAAGGCCACGCCAGCGCCCATAGAGAGTCGGCCCGTTTGGTTGCTTTTATCAATGCCAAGGGCGGCAGCGGCGCCAGTTTTCTGGCCGCCAGCGTGGCGTCCGCAGTGGCGACCCGGAAAGTCCGGAAACCGCTGCTGGTTGACTTTGATCTGCAGTTTGGCAGCCTGCCGATCTATCTCAATATGAGTGCGGGTAACGGCTTGATCAAGGCGCTGGAGTTTGTCGATACTCTGGATAGCGAAGCCCTGCAGGGTTATGTGCAGGTACACGGCAATGGACTTCATCTGTTGGCTGCGGCCATGGACAGTCTGATCTTGCCCGACGAGATAGCCGACGAGCGGATCAAAAAATTACTGGATATTCTGGATACCGCCTATAAAGAGATTATCGTCGATCTGCCACGACGTATCGACCGCCACACCGCTGCAATACTCGAACGCCAGGATCTAGTGGTGGTGGTTACCCAGCAATCGGTCACTCACCTGCGGGACACCCAGAGGCTGATGAAGATCCTGCATGACCACCTGGGTATTACCGCTGAGCGGGTTCTGATCGTGTTAAACCGCTTCAGTAAACAATCGGAGGTGCGTGCTGATGATTTCGCCAGCGCTTTCCCCGGTGTCGCGATTGAAACCGTGCCGGGTGATTATTCCCGGGTGTCGGAGTCGATCAATTTGGGGGTTCCGGTGGTGGATGGCGCACCCCGCTCGCCGTTGGGTAAAGGCATACGTGCGTTGAGCAACCGGGTGTTGCCCCAGCAAGAGAGTCTGCAGAAGCCGGCCTCGGGGTTGTTTGGTTGGCTGAGGCTGCCAGGATAAATTGAGGGTACAGAGTATGGCGTTTGAACAGGACAAGGCGACATCCATGGAGCGGGGCCAGATCTCAATCGGAACCGGGCTCTCCTCCAGCCAGGACACCTTTGGTCGAGGGCTGGCTGCTGCGCTGACCAGCACCGAGCGGGAGTGGAAGCGGGATATCATCAAGCGCGTGGTCAAGTTACTCGATCTTCCCCTGCTGGCGACATTACAAGACCAGGAGGCTCGCTCTCAGATACGAGATGTTTGCGAAGGGATCATGGCGCAGGAGGCTCTCACGTTCAATATCCCGACCCGCCAACGTATCATCAAGGAGATCGAGGATGACGTCCTAGGTCTGGGCCCTCTGGAACAGCTGCTGAGTGACCCGGCTATCTCGGATATCCTGGTCAACGGGCCGAGTCAAATCTATATCGAGAAACACGGCAAATTGCAGTTGGCCCCGGTTCACTTTGACAGTGAGCAGCACCTGATGACGATCATCGATCGGATCGTTTCCCGTATCGGTCGACGTATCGACGAGTCGTCACCGATGGTCGATGCACGGCTACAGGATGGTTCCCGGGTTAACGCCATCATACCGCCATTGGCGATAGACGGTCCGCAGGTCTCTATCCGGCGTTTTTCGGTCGAGCAGCTGACCGTGGAACGCTTGATTGAACTGAATGAATTAACAGCGACCATCGCCAAGGTTCTGGATGCGATCGTTCGTTGCCGCCTCAACGTATTGATCTCCGGTGGCACCGGTTCGGGCAAGACTACCCTGCTGAATGTCCTGTCGACCTTCATTCCGGAAAATGAGCGTATCGTCACCATCGAGGACTCGGCAGAACTGCAGCTGCAACAGCCGCATAAGGTCCGTCTGGAAACCCGCCCCCCCAACATCGAGGGTAAAGGCGAGGTCAACCAACGCGATCTGGTACGCAACAGCCTGCGGATGCGTCCCGACCGGATCGTTATCGGCGAGGTTCGCGGCCCGGAGGCGCTAGATATGCTGCAGGCGATGAATACCGGACACGATGGCTCCCTAACGACCATTCATGCCAACTCAGCCAGAGATGCCCTGACCCGGGTGGAAAGTATGGTTGCCATGAACGGCATCAGTCTGCCGATACTGCCGTTACGGGGCCAGATCGCCTCGGCCCTCGATATCATCATCCAGCTGGAGCGGCAGCAGGATGGCGTACGAAGAATCGTCAGCATCCAGGAGGTGCAAGGGTTGGAGGGCGACGTGATCACCCTGTCCGAGATCTTCCGCTTTGAGCGACAGGGAATGGCTGATGACGGCTCGGTATTAGGTCAGTTTGTGGCCACCGG
>SDWN01000625.1 GCA_004195305.1 Neptunomonas sp.
TATGGAGCAATTCTTGGCTAAGACATCAGACTTCATGTGTTAACGCTTTTGCGCAGCAAGTTGATACATGATGTCTAGGGGGCTGTAATGACCAGTTCTAAAGCAAGTTTGCTGCCGTAGTAGGCGAGCATCAGGAAGACAAATCCCCCTAATACCCATTGGATCGCGGTTGTGCCGCGCCATCCCCGCTGGCTCCGGCCCCATAGCAGGGTTGCGTAGATACCCCATGCGGCAAGCGATAGAGCGGTTTTATGGACCAGGTGTTGGGAAAAAATATCTTCAAGGAACAGCAGTCCGGTGAGTAGAGAGATGCTGAGTAGGATTACGCCCAGCCATACCATCTCAAACAGAAGCTGCTCCATTAGCTGCAGTGGCGGCAGGGTGCGAATAATGCCGCGTATATGGTGATGTTTGAGTTCGTGGTCTTGTCGGGCCAGTACCAGCGCTTGCAAGGCGGCGATAGCGAAGATGCTGTAGGCCAGAATCGAGGTTAGGATATGGGCGATTTCACCGCCATTGTACTGTTGTGGTGGGGCTGTTGTAAGGCCGATTGACGCAAGGAACACAGCGATAGCGGCCATCGGGAATACGCCGACAAACAAACTTTCTAAGGGTTTGCGCAGACAGCTGAGCAAAACCAGTCCCGCTACCAGCCAGGCGATCAGAGAGGAGACAGGAAGCAGTCCCAGCTGAATGCCGTTGCCGGGGTGTAGGGTCAGATACACCGCCAGAGAGTGGAGGACGACCGCGCCAGAGCCCAGCATGATGACTAAAGGGCGTCGCGTGGGGGATTTTCCGCTAAGACTGGCTGCCTGAATAGCGCCGGCAGTCAGGTACAGGATAGCGCTGGATAGGCTGGCTAAAATCAAAATCATAGTGCTAAGTATCGCCAATTGTTAAATAAGGAAGGCGGCAAGTGTGTCACAAATAAATAGCTGTTTGAATAGATCTGTAGCAGCATCTGCTGTGGAATTACGGGTCGGCATAGAGCGCGGTGTTGGGTTCGGGTATAATATTCGTTTTGCGTTATCAATGGGCTTGTGTGATACGGCCTGTGATGGTTTTATTGCGCTTGTTTAACAGCAAGTTATACGCGTTTAATGGCTAGAGGCACACTATGTTCGATAATTTGACGGATCGTCTGACGCAAACGCTCAAGTCGGTTACCGGCCAGGCCAAGCTGACCGACGATAACATTAAGGGTACGTTACGCGAAGTACGTATGGCACTGCTGGAAGCTGATGTTGCCTTGCCTGTGGTGAAAACCTTTGTTGACGGCATCAGGTTGCGGGCTGTGGGTCAGGAGGTCAGCAGTAGCCTGAGTCCGGGTCAGGCGTTTGTTAAGATCGTCAACGAAGAGCTGATCAAGGTGATGGGGTCGGCCAACGAAGAGTTGAATCTGGCTGCTCAGCCGCCTGCGGTGGTGATGATGGCGGGCCTGCAAGGTGCGGGTAAAACGACCTCGGTCGCCAAGCTGGCGCGCTGGCTCAAAGAGCGTAAGAAGAAGTCGGTCTTGGTCGTTTCGGTCGATATCTACCGCCCGGCTGCGATCAAGCAGCTAGAAACCCTGGCTGCAGATGTCGGCGTGGGGTTCTTCCCTTCCAGTACCGATCAGGATCCTGTCGCAATTGCCCAGGGCGCTATCCAGCATGCTAAGCAGAAGCATATCGACGTCGTCATTGTTGATACCGCCGGTCGCTTGCACGTCGATATCGATATGATGGATGAGATCAAGCGACTGCATGCCGCCATCACCCCGGTTGAAACCCTGTTTACCGTCGACGCGATGACCGGCCAGGATGCCGCCAATACGGCCAAGGCGTTTAATGATGTGCTGCCGCTGACCGGTGTGATTCTGACCAAGACTGACGGTGATTCCCGTGGCGGTGCTGCGCTGTCGGTGCGGCATATCACCGGCAAGCCGATCAAGTTCCTCGGTGTGGGTGAAAAAACCGATGCGCTGGAGCCGTTCCATCCTGAGCGGTTGGCAGGGCGGATTCTTGGCATGGGTGACATACTGTCACTGATCGAAGAGGTCGAGCATAAAGTTGATCAGCAGAAGGCCGAGAAACTTGCGACCAAGCTTAAAAAAGGCAAAGGCTTCGATCTCGAAGATTTTCGTGATCAGTTGTTGCAGATGAAAAATATGGGTGGCATGGCATCGATGATGTCCAAGCTGCCTGGCATGGGCAAGATGGCTGAAGCGGCCCAGAATGCCGGTGCCGAAAAAGGCTTGATGCAGATGGAGTCCATTATCTGCTCGATGACCGCGCAAGAGCGCCATTTTCCCGATGTGATTAGTGGTTCGCGTAAGAAGCGTATCGCCATGGGCTCGGGAACTCAGATTCAGGATGTGAACCGCC